>NZ_MQUI01000015.1:0-80170 GCF_001970915.1 Sphingomonas sp. Sph1(2015) | reverse complement strand
TATGAGGACCAGGACGCGCGGATCTCCATCTTGGCCAATGACCTTGCGTCAAAAGGCCGGATACGTTTTCGCAGACTGATCAGAATAGCTGACACAAACCGCTTGCCGACGGGGCGGGCCATACGTTTCCGACCGCAGCCTGTACAATTTCGGGCTGAACGTCAGCAGCGACGTGTTCGGCGGCAATGCCGTGCGCGCCCGCGCGCGCAGCGCCGATTACGGCGTCCGCGCGGCGCAGGCCGCCGAACAGGCCGCGCGCAACGAAGTCGGCCAGTCGCTCGCCGCCACGCAACAGCAGATCGCCGGGCTGTCGCAACTGCTCGGCACGCTGGCCGAACGGCAGGACAATATGGTCGAGACCGGCAAGCTCTATCGCCTGCAATATCTCGACATGGGCACGCGCACCCTGGTCGACCTGCTCAACGCCGAACAGGAATTGCAGCAGGCGCGCTTCGATGCGGTCAACACGACCCACGACCTGCGGCGGCTGGCGATCGAATGCCTTTATTATTCGGGCCGGGCGCGCGACGATTTCGGGCTGACGGGCACCTCGATCCGGGGCGTGACGCTATGAGTGGCCCGACCCAGCCACAGACCGATCCGCTCGCCTGGATCGACATGATGGGGCAGGTCGCGCGCCATTACCGCATGCCCTTTGCCGAGCAGCGCGCGCGCCTGACGACCCTGTGGCAGGGCGGCGGCGACGAAGAGGCGCGGGTCCGGGTGCTGGCGCGGGCAAGCGGCCTGTCGGTCCGTTTCGTGGCGCCGGGCGCGATGCGGCTGACAAGCTGGCGGCTGCCAGTCATCGCTTGGCTGAACGATGGCGAGCTGGCGCTGATCACCGGTATCGACGCCGATGGCCAGGCGGTCTTCTCGGTCGCAGGCGAGGAGGGGCAAAGCGCCCAGCGTCCGCTGTCCACGCTGGTCGAACAGACGCGCATGTTCGTCGTCCCCCGCCCCGCCCGCTCGGCGAAGGATATCCGGGTGGACAGCTATATCCGCCCCTTCGAGGAGCATTGGCTCCGCCGCCTGCTGCTTCAGGACATGAAGGGCTATGGCCATGTCGCCATCGCCTCGGTCGTGACCAACTGCCTGGGGCTGGCGGGGGTGCTGTTCTCGATGCAGGTCTATGACCGCGTCGTCCCCGCCCAGTCGATGCCGACGCTCTACATCCTGTTCATTGGCGTCATTCTGGCGACGGGGTTCGACTTCGTGCTGCGCCGCTTGCGCGTCGGGATCACCGACATTCTCGGCAAGCGTGCCGACCTGCGCCTGTCGGATGTGGTGTTCGGCCATGCGCTGCGGGTGCGCAACCGGGCGCGGCCGACCTCGACCGGCACCTTCATCGCGCAGCTTCGCGATCTGGACCAGGTGCGCGACATGCTGACCTCCACCACGGTCGCGGCGGTGGCGGACCTGCCCTTCTTCTTCCTGTTCCTGGTCATCCTGGCCTTTATCGGCGGCTCGCTGGCGCTGGTGCCGGTGGTGGCGCTGATCGCCCTCCTCCTGCCCAGCCTGCTCGCCCAGCGCCGGTTGCGCGCCTATGCGACCGAGTCGATGCGCGAGACCTCGCTGCGCAATGCCCTGCTGATCGAGTCGGTACAGGGGATCGAGGATATCAAGACACTCCAGGCCGAGGAGCGTTTCCAGCGCCAGTGGAACCACTGCAACGCGGTGGCGAGCGAGGCGCAGTTGCGGCTTCGTGGCCTGACCGCCAGCCTGTCGACCTGGGCGCAAAGCGTGCAGAACGCGGTCTACGCCACCGTCATCTTCGTCGGCGCGCCTATGGTGATCGCTGGCGACATCACGACCGGCGTGCTGGTCGCCACCTCGATGCTCGCCAGCCGGATGATGGCGCCGATGGGACAGGTGTCGCACCTGCTCGGTCGTTATCAACATGCCAAGGTCGCGGCGAACAGCCTGGACCAGATCATGGGCCTGCCCGTCGACAACCCGGATGCCGAGCATCGCATCCCCCTGCTCTCGGTGGACGGCCGCTTTGCGCTTCGCGGTGCGGTGTTCAGCTACGCCGATCCCAATGCCCCCCCTGCGCTGACCGTGCCGAAGCTGGAGATTGCGAGCGGCGAGAAGATCGCGCTGCTGGGCCGCAACGGTGCGGGTAAATCCACGCTGTTGCAGGGCCTGTCGGGCATGTTGCAGCCGGTATCGGGCGAGATCCTGCTCGACGACCTCGCTTTGCACCAGATCGATCCCGCCGATGTCCGCCGCGACGTCGCGCTGCTCACCCAGAACAGCCGGTTGTTCCACGGCACGCTGCGCGAGAACCTGACCATGGGCGCGGTGACGGCCAGCAACGAGACGATCCTCGCCGCGCTCGACATGGTGGGCGCGATCGACTTCATCCGGCGGTTGCGCGACGGGCTGGAGCATGTCGTGCTGGAGGGCGGGCTGGGCCTGTCGGGCGGCCAGCAACAGGCGCTGCTGCTCGCGCGTCTGCTGATCCGCCAGCCGCAGGTCATGCTGCTCGACGAACCCACCGCCGCGATGGACGAGGCGGCCGAGCGTCTGTTCATCGATCGTTTCCGCGCCTGGGGACAGGGCCGCACCGTCATCGTCGCGACGCACCGGATGCGCGTGCTCGAACTGGTCGACCGGATCATCGTCATCGATCAGGGCCAGATCTTGCTCGACCAGCCCAAGGCGGCGGCGCTCGCCACCATGCAGGGTGCGGCCCGGAAACAGACCGGCCGGAGCCAGGCGGCATGACCGCGCTGACTCATCCCGTCGACCTGCCCTTCGCCGATGAGGGCGCAGCACCTTTGCTGGCGGCCAAGCGGATGAACTGGGCACTCGCCGCGCTGTTCGTCGTGTTGCTGGTCTGGGCCTGGTTCGCCAAACTCGACGAGGTGGCGACCGGCACCGGCCGCGTCGTGCCGACAAGCCGCGAACAGGTGCTGCAATCGCTGGAGGGCGGCATCCTCGCCAAGATGCTCGTTCGCCAGGACGACATCGTGAAGCCGGGCCAGATCCTCGCCCAGCTCGACCCCACGCAAGCCGGATCGACCGTCGAGGAAAGCGCCGCCAAATACCGCGCCGCGCTCGCTGCCCAAGCGCGGTTGCAGGCGGAGGTGAACGGCACGCCTTTGACCTTCTCGCGCGAACTGGATGCCTTCCCCGCGCTCAAGGCCGAGCAGCAGCGGCTCTACGATGCCCGCCGCCGCAGCCTCGCCAGCTCGATCGGGCTGATCGACGAGTCGCTCGCGCTGATCGGGCGCGAGGTCGGCATCGGCGAATCGCTGATCGAGGTCGGCGCGGCCAGCAATGTCGAGGTGCTGCGCCTGAAGCGCCAGCGTGCCGACCTCGACCTGAAGAAGTCCGACCTGCGCTCGCAATATATCGTCGAGGCGCGGCAGGACCTCGCCAAGGTCAGCGAGGAGGTGGAGGCCCTCGCCCCGGTGGTGCGCGGCCGTTCCGACACGCTGCAACGCCTGACCCTGCGCTCGCCGGTGCGCGGCGTGGTCAAGAATATCGAGGTGTCGACCATCGGCGGCGTCGTGCCGCCGAACGGCAAGATCATGGAGATCGTGCCGCTGGACGAACGCCTGCTGGTCGAAGCGCGCATCCAGCCGCGCGACATCGCCTTCATCCGCCCCGGCCAGCGCGCCAGCGTCAAGATCACCGCCTATGACTATGCGATCTATGGCGGGCTGGAGGGCAAGGTCAGCAGCATCTCGCCCGACACCATCCGCGACGAGGTGAACCCGGACGTCTATTATTACCGCGTCTTCGTGCGCACGAGCGCGGACTCGCTGGTCAACAAGGCGGGCAAGCGCTTTCCGATCGTGCCCGGCATGATCGCCACCGCCGATATCCACACCGGCAGCAAGACCGTGCTGCAATATCTCCTGAAGCCGCTCAACCGCGCCCGCGAAGGATTGCGCGAACGATGACCGGCCCGCCCCGCTCCTCCCATCCGCCGCCATGCCATCGACATGACCGTCCATTGCCCCAAGCCAAGGATCACCTCATGCCCAAGGAACTTGCCGCTTTCTATCACCCCCCCGCCCATCGCGGCATTCGGCCACCCGCCATGCGCGAGGTCGGCCCCAGCCTGCTCGATCTGGCCCGCCAGACCCAGGCGATGCGCGCCACGACCGCACAGTTCTTTCCCCGCGACGTGTTCCGCGACTCCGCCTGGGACATGATGCTGGAGCTGTTCATCGCCGATCAGCAGAACCGGCCGATCTGCGTCAAGGAACTGATCCTCGTCTCGGGCGAAAGCGCGACCAGCGCGCTGCGCCGGATCGACCGGCTGGAGGGGGCGGACCTGCTGCGGCGGCGCACCGACCCGGCGGATCACCGGCGCCTGGCCGTCACCCTGACCGACCGGGGCATCGATGCGATGACGGCGATGTTGCAGCATTTGTATCTGACGATGGGCAATGGCACGCATCGGGGCACGGAAACGCGCCCCGACTGATCCGCCCTATCCGTGCGATGCGGGCCGCGCGTCGCCCGCATCGTCCCCATGATGGCCGAGCGCTTGTGAAATACGGGCGGTGGTTGCGACCAGGATCTGCGTCGCCTCCGCGATGGAGCATTGCTGCGATCCGTCGATCGATTCCAGAAAGGGGATGGTCAGCGCCGCCATGCAGTCGCCGCCGAAACCGAAGATCGGCGCGCTGATATCCGTCACGCCGCGCGTGATCGGGCTTTCGCGCAGGCCATGGCCCTGGACGCGCACCCGCTCCAGTTCCCCGGCCAGCGACACGCGGTCGATGGCCCGGCCCTGCGCCGCCTCCGCCCGGTCCAGGATGCGCCCCAGTTGCGCTGGCGCGGCAAAGGCGAGGAGCACCTTGCCCGAACAGCTGGTGACGATATCGATCGACGCGCCCATGCGCAGGGCGAAACCGCGCGTGCCAGGATTTTCCTCGCGCGCGATGACCAGCCCCGCTCCGCCCTCGATCACCACCAGGTGACAGGACTGGCCGACATGCAGCGCCAGCGACTGCATCTCGGGCAGCGCCGCGGCGGTCAGTTGCCGCGCCGGCGTGGCCCGGTACGCGATGTCGAGGAATTTGTAGGTGACGCGGTAGCGATCGTCGACCGGCGACTTTTCAAGATAGCGCGCTTCCTCCATCACCACGACGATGCGGAACAGTTCGCCCAGCGAGCGGCCCAGCGCGGTCGCCATCTCGCTGACCAGCATCCCGCCCGGATGGTTGGCCAGCAGTTCGATGATCAGGAACGCCTTGTCCAGCGCGGGTGCGGCATAGCTGCCCCTGCGCGTCCGCCCTTCGCTCGCCTTTACCCCGTCGCCCGTCATATCGTCCCTCACCGATCGAGGATTAGGGCGACGGCCCGCCCCGGGCAAGCGATGTTGCCCGGAGCCGCCGGTCCGCTCAGGCGATGGTGATGATCGCCTTCAGCACCGAATCCGCCTCGTCGATCAGTTGGGGCAGGCGCGTCGGCGCCTCGTCCAGCGTCAGCGTGTGGGTGCGGATCGCGTCGGTCGGCACCGCGCCGCTGCGGATGCTGGCGATGACATGGTCGAAATCCACCGACAGCGCGTTGCGGCTGGCGACCAGCGTCGTCTCGCGCTTGTGGAATTCGGGATCGGGGAAGACCAGATCGTCCTTGCAGACGCCGACCAGCGTATAGCTGCCGCCATGCGCGACCCAGTTCAGTCCGGCGCGCATCGCATGGATGTTGCCGGTGGCGTCGAACACATGGTCGAACATCTCGCCCCCCGTCATCCCGGCCAGCGTCGCGCCCAGCGCATCGTCGGCGACCACGCCCTCGCCGAAGCCCAGATGGTCGCGCGCATAGGCCACGCGCGGCGCGCGCGTGTCGACCAGCACGATCCGACCCGCCCCGGCGATCCGCGCGAACAGCGCCGCCGCGATGCCAATCGGCCCGGCCCCGATCACCGTGACGCTCTCCCCCTCGGCGACGCCCGCCCGGCGCACCGCATGGGCGCCGATCGCCAGGAACTCGACCATCGCCGCCTGGTCGAGCGACAGGCCGACCGCATCGATCACCGCGCTTTCGGGCACCGCCAACAGCTCGCACATGCCGCCATCGCCATGTACGCCCAGGACGCTGATCCGGGCGCAGCAATTGGGTTTGCCCCGGCGGCAGGCGCGGCAGGTGCCGCACGCGATATAGGGGTTCACCGTCACCACCTGGCCGACCGTGAAGGCCGAACCCTCTGGAACCTCGGCGATTTCGCCCGCCAGCTCGTGGCCGATCAGCCGGGGATATTCGAGGAACGGATGCTTGCCGCCATAGATATGATAGTCGGTGCCGCAGATTCCGGCACGGCGCATCCGGATCAGGACCTCGCCTTCTTCCCGCACCGGCACGGGCCGATCCTCGACGCGAATGTCATGCGGCTGGACACAGACCAGTGCCTTCATTGCGACCCTCTCCAGATTCCTATATGCGATTTCACTCTCACATATGCCATTGCTGGCTTGGGATGGGAACGCTAAAACATCCTGCGGCGGATGGGACGCAAAGAATGGGTCCTACCGCCCTGGAGAGAGGAGGCCCGAATTGGCCCGACGCCTGTGTTTCGCCCTGGATCTGGTCGCCGATGCCGGTCTGATCGCCGAATATGAAAAGGCCCATGCCCCCGGCGCGGCCTGGCCGGAGGTGACCCGGGCGATCCGAGCCAAGGGATTCCTGTCGATGGAGATCTGGCGCACCGGCGACCGGCTGTTCATGATCGCCGAGGTGGCCGACGACTTCCCCCATGCCATCCCCGCCGAACTGGCGGCTGTCGACGCCAGATGGGAAGCCACGATGGACCGTTTCCAGAAAGCCCTGCCCCATGCCGCGCCGGGCGAAAAATGGGTGGGCATGGACCGCATCTTCTCGCTGGACGCGCCATGAGCGAGGCGGGCGTCATCCTGCAATTCGGCACCAGCCGCTTCCTGCAGGCGCATGTCGACCTGTTCGCCGAGGAGGCCCGCGCCGCCGGGCAGGCGGTGCCGCCGATCGTCATCGTCCAGACCACCCGCGACCCCGAGCGCGCGCGGCGGCTGGCCGGTTTCGCCGATCCGGCTGGCTTTCCCGTCATCCTGCGCGGCCTGCGCGACGGCACACGTGATGAGCGGACCATCCAGGTGCGCAGCGTCCGCGAAGGGCTGAGCGCGGCGGACGACTGGGACCGGCTGGTCGATCTGGCGGTTGGGGCGGTGACGCATATCGTCTCCAACACCGGCGACAGCGGCTATGCCATCCCAGACGAAGATCGAACCGCCCCCGCCCATGGTCAGGTGCCAGTGAGCTTTTGCGGGATGCTGACCGAATTGCTGCACCGGCGATGGCAGGCGGGGCGCGCGGGCGTCACCTTGCTGCCCTGCGAACTGGTGGTGCGCAATGGCGACGTGCTGCGCGCTACTATCCTGGGCCTGGCGCGGGATCAGGGACGCGAGGTGGCGTTTCTCGACTGGCTGGAGCGGGAATGCGTCTGGGCCAACACCCTGGTCGACCGCATCGTCAGCGAACCGCTCCATCCGGCCGGTGCGGTGGCCGAACCCTATGCCCTTTGGGCGATCGAACGCCAGTCGGGCCTGGCTTTGCCCTTCCCCCATCCCGACATCGTCCTGACCGACGATCTGGAGCGGTATGAGCGGCTGAAGCTGCACATCCTCAATCTCGGCCATAGCTGGCTGGCGGCGCGCTGGCATGACGGCGGCGGCGCGGCGGACCTGACGGTCCGCGCGGCGCTGGCGGATGCGGACACGCGCGCGGCGCTGGAGCGGGTGATGGCGCAGGACGTGCTGCCGGGCTTTGCCGCGCACGGCATGGCGGAGGAGGCGCGCGCCTATATCGCGACGACGCTGGAACGCTTCGCCAACCCGTTCCTCGACCACCGGCTGTCCGATATTTTCCAGGGGCATGCCGCGAAGATCGACAAACGGATCGGCGGCTTCATCCGCTGGATCGATGGCTCGGGCGAGACGGTGGCGATGCCGGAGTTGCGGGCGCTGGCGACGCACCACGCCTGAAGCTTCCCCACTGCCGTTCAGCCTGAGCGAAGTCGAAGGCTATAATGGGATGACGTTGCCTAGAATCGATGCGAGCCCCTCCCCTTCAGGGGAGGGGCTGGGGCGGGGCCTCACCGCGAACGCCGTGCTCGCCGCAACGCCCCACCCCCGGCCCCTCCCCTGAAGGGGAGGGGAGATTCAGTCCTACTTACGCCGCGTTCGGCAGACAGCCCGGTCCCTTCGCCCCCGCCGCCTTGTAGGTCAGCACGAACTCCTGATGGCCCAGCGCTTCCGACTTGGTCTGCGCGCCGCCCGACACCGCGACGATCAGGTCGACGATCTCCACACCTACTTCATCCAGCGTCGCGTCGCCGTACAGGATGCGCCCGGCATTCACGTCCATGTCGCCCTCCATCCGGGCATACATTTCCGGGTTCGCCGCCACCTTGATGACAGGCGAGATGGCCGATCCGACCACCGAGCCACGCCCGGTCACGAACAGGTTGATATGCGCGCCGCACGCGATCAGTTCGCCGATCTCGGCATTGTCGACGATGTTGGGGAAGCCGAACTTGGGGTCGCCCGCGGGCACCACGTCGAGCAGGTACAGCCCCGGCCCCGGTGCCTGTTCGGCGGGCAGGATGACGCCGGTGATCGGACGGCTGCCCGACTTGGCATAGGCGCCTGCCGACTTCTCTTCCTGGCTCGAAAGGCCGCCCTCGGCATTGCCGGGCGCGAAGCTGCCATAGCCCATGGCGCGATAATAACGCTCGGCCTGCGCGACCGAGGCGATCAGGTCCTGCGCGACCTCCGGCGTGGCGGCGCGCTCGGCCATATGGCCCTCGCACCCGATCATCTCGCCGGTTTCCTCGAAGATGCAGATCGCGCCCGCATCATAGAGCGTGTCGAAGGCGCGGCCGACCGCCGGGTTGCCGGTGATGCCGCTGGTCCCGTCCGACCCGCCGCAGATGGTGCCGATCACCAGTTCGGACAGCGCCATGGGCACGCGCACCGCTTGCGCATCCGCCGCCGCCCGGACGCGCTCGACGGCGGCGATCCCTGCCTCCATCGCGCCGCGCGTGCCGCCCGACTGCTGGATGACGATCGTCTCGACCGGGCGGCCCTGCTCGCGCACATTGGCGGCCAGCGCCTCGCGGTTGAAGCTCTCGCAGCCCAGCGACAACAGGACGACGCCGCCGACATTGGGGTGCGTGGTCAGCGCCTTCATCATCGCCAGCGCATAGTCATTGGGGTAGCAGCCGGGAAAGCCGATCAGCTGCACACGCGGGTCGTCCATCCGGTCGACGATCCGCCGCGCGACATGATGCGCGCATTCGACGAGGTAGACGACGACGATCGCGTCGCGAATGCCCTTGCGGCCGTCGGGGCGCGCCCAGGCCTGCCAGGTCCGCCCGGTCGTCATGCCCGTGTTCATGCGTGATCTCCGTGCGCGTCGCGCAGGTGCGCGGGGATATAGTCGCTTTGCATGTTGTGCATATGGACCCAGCCACCGGCGGGCGCGTCATGCGTCATCGATCCGATCGGCATGCCGTATTTGATGACCTTGTCGCCGGCCGCCAGTGCCACGACCGCCAGCTTGTGGCCCAGCGCGACGCGTTCGGTGACGGTCAGCGAATGGCCATCGACCAGGATATGCTCGCCCGGCTCGACCGTGCGGCAGCAGACCGCGACATTGTCGGTCGGGGTCAGCCGGATGGCGGCGACGCTCATGCCCCCTCTCCCGGCAGGGGCGCGTCGGGACGGACCAAGCCCTGGTCACGCAGTTCCGTCCAGAAGGCGGACGGGATGGGTTCGGCGTAAAGTCGCATCGTGTCGGATACCTGTTGCGGATCGGCGATACCGGGAATGACGCTGGCCACCAGCGGATGGGCCAGCACGAAGGCGAGCGCGGCGGCGGGCAGCGAAACATGGTGCCGCGCGGCCACCGCCTCCAGCGCGCGGACCTTGGTCAGCACCGCCTCGGGCGCGGGGGCGTAGTTATAGCGTCCGGCGGCCGCACTGCCGGTCGCCAGGATGCCGCTGTTGTAGGGACCGCCGACCACGATCGACGTGCCCGCCGCCGCGCAGGCGGGGAACAGCGCATCGAGCGCACCCTGTTCCAGCAGGGTGTAGCGCCCGGCGAGCAGAATCACGTCGAACCGCGCCGCCTCCATCAGGTCCAGGCAGACCTCGACCTCGTTCACGCCCAGCCCGAAGCCCGAGATCGCACCCTGGTCGCGCAAGCTCTCCAGCGCGCGGAACCCGCCGCCCGTTATCAACTGCTCGCAATAGCGCGCATCGGCCTCGCCATGCGTGACCCGGCCGATGTCGTGGACGAACAGCATATCGACGCGCGCCAGACCAAGCCGTTGCAGGCTGTGCTCATGGCTGCGCAGGATGCCGTCATAGCTATAGTCGTAGCGCGGGCTGAACGGCATGGCGGAGTGGAAGCCGTCGCGCTCGCGGTCGTCGGTGATGCTGGCGTCCGGGTCCATCAGCCGCCCGACCTTGGTCGAGACGATCACGTCGCCCCGCCCCCGCAGCGCGTCACCGAGCCGCCGCTCGCTCAGGCCCCGGCCATAATGCGGCGCGGTATCGAAATAGCGGAAACCGGCCGACAGCGCGGCGTCCAGCGTCACGGCGGCACTGGCATCGTCGATCGCGGCATAGAGATTGCCCATCGCCGCCGCACCAAAGCCCAGCTCGGGCAAGGCACAGTCGGTCCGGCCCATCTTGCGACGGGGAATGTCGGTCATAGGTTCAGGCCCAGTCGATAGATCCGGTTGGCATTGCGCCCCCACAGGTCGCGCCGTTCGTCATCGGAAAAGCCGCTCAACAATGTCTCGTATGTGCCAAGCGTGCGATCGAGATCGGCGGCAAGCCGGTCGGTCGGGAAGTTGGTCGCGACCATCACGCGGGACGTGCCGAAGCGATCGATCACCTCAGCCACGATGTCCGCGAAATGGACCGGATCGAAACGCGGCCCGACAAAGCCCGCCCCCGACAGCTTGATTGCCGCATGGGGCATGGCGGCAAAGGCGACCAGCCCGGCACGCCATTCCTCCAGCCCGTCCGCCGGGATGGGCAAGGCGAGGTGGTTGAGGATGACCGGCACCTCGATATGCTGCGCCGCGACCTCCGCCAGTCCCGCCAGTTGCGCGGGAAAGCCATGGAAATCATAGCTCAGCCCATAGCGACCAAGCAGCGCATAACCCGCCCGCCAGCGTGGATCGCGGGTCAGGTCACGCTCATAGGCCCGGCGCGCGGGGTCGGTCGGATGCCAGTTGATGAGGTGGCGGATGCCCTTCACCCGTGGCTGAGCCGCCTGCCACGCCAATTGCGCCTCGACCGCCGGATGGTCGAGTTCGACCCGCGCGACGATGCCGCCGGGCAGTCCGTCCTCATCCGCGACCGTGTTCAGCCAGATCGTCTCGTCCGCGCCCTGGTCGGGATGCGCGCCCGCATCGACATGCACCGCACCCGCCGGATTCCACGCCGCCAGCTCCGCCCGATAATCGGCGATCCGATAGCTGGCGGCGATCGGCGCCGTCTCGGGCGCGTCCAGCCATGGGTAGCGCAGCACGGCGTGATCCCACAGGTGGAAATGCGCGTCGACAAAAGGCGGGCGCGTGTGCGTCACGCCATCGTCCACCCGCCGTCGATGGCGTGCAGCTGGCCGGTGGTATAGGCGCTCTCGTCCGAGGCGAGGTAAAGCGCGAGCGATGCGACCTCCTCGGCCCGGCCCAGCCGCCCCATGGGCTGGCGCGCGACAAAGGCGGCACGCGCCGCCTCCGCATCGCCGGTCGCGGCCAGTCGCTCGTCGAGGCTGGGCGACTGGACGGTGCCGGGGCAGATCGCGTTGCAGCGAATGCCCTTGCCGACATAGTCGAGGGCGACCGACCGGGTGATCCCCGCCACCGCCGCCTTGGAGGCACAATAGGCATAGCGGTTGCCGACGCCGATGATCGCGCCCGCGACCGAGGCCATGTTGACGATCGAGCCGCCCCCTTGCGCGATCATCGCGGGCACGAAGGCCTGGAGCATATGGGTGATCGCATGGACGTTCAGGTCGAAGGACAGGCGATATCCGCCGTCCTGCGTCGCCAGCAGGTCGCCCGCATCGACATAGCCCGCGCAGTTGAACAGCACATCGACCGCGCCCGTCCGCTCGCCGAACGCCGCGATAGCCGCCGGATCGGTCAGGTCCAGTGTCTCGGTCGTACAGCCCCGAAGGCTGGCCAGCGCGTCGGCGTTGCGATCGACCGCGATCACCTGCGCGCCCTCGGCGGCGAACAGCTCGGCGGCGGCGCGACCGATCCCCTGTCCGGCGCCCGTCACGATCGCCCGCTTACCCTGCAGACGGTTCATCAATCTCTCTCCTTACGGCGGCCCATCATCAGGGCGAATATCATCACGACCACAAAGCTGGCGGTCGGGACCAGCATGGCGCTGGTAATGCCGGCATGGTCGGACACCAAGCCCATCAGCGCGGTCAGCCCCGCGCCGCCGATGATCGCCATCACGATCAGCGACGCCCCCGCCCGGCGCAGCGGCCCCAACCCCTCGATCCCGAGCGCGAAGATCGTCGGGAACTGGATCGACATGAAGAAGCTGGCCGCGACCAGCGCGATCAGCCCCGGCCAGCCGCCGAGCACGGCCGCCACGGCGGTCAGCAGCACGGAAAGCCCCGCGAACAGCGTCAGCAGCTTCACCGGCGCGGCGCGGCCCATCAGCGCGCTGCCCAGGAAACGCCCGGCGGCGAACAGCACCAGCGAGACGAACAGCGCATCCGCGCCACCCCGCTCGTTCAGCCCGACATTGGCCTGCGCATAGCGGATCGTGTAGCTCCAGACGCCGACCTGCGCGCCGACATAGAAGAACTGCGCGACGACCGCGCCCATCAGGCGCGGCTGGCGGAACACGTCGACGAAGCGGCCGCTGCGCCCCCCATCCTCCGCCCGCACCGGCGCGCCAGTGGGGAAGCGGACCAAGGCGGCAGCCACGGCGAACAGCAACACGACGATCGCGATCGCGACATAGGGCGGTGCGATGGCCTGTACCTCGGCCTTGTAGAAGGCGGTGCGCGCGGCGGCGTCCATCGTGGCGAGCGCGCGCTCGTCATGCTCGATGCCCGACAGGATGAAGAAGCGCCCGATCAGGATGCCGGTGATCGCGCCCAGCGGATTGGCTGCCTGCGCCCAGTTGAGCCGCCGGGTCGCCCCCGCCGGATCGCCCAGCTCACCCATCAGCGGATTGGCCGAGGTTTCGAGAAAGGCCAGGCCCGCCGCGATCACGAACAGGCCGAGCAGGAACAGTTGGTACAGGCTCGCCGCCGCCGCCGGATAGAAGAGCAGCGCGCCCGTGCCATAGAGCGTCAGCCCCAGCACGATCGCCGCCTTGTACCCATAACGGCGCATCACCATCGAGGCGGGCACCGCGAGCAGGAAATAGCCGAGATAGAAGACCTGCTGGACAAAGCTGGTGCCGAAATCGCTGAGCGTGAAGGCCTTGTGAAATTGCGCGATCAGGATGTCGTTAAGGTTGTTCGCCATCCCCCACAGGAAGAACAGGCTGACCGTGATGATCAGCGCGGGGAGATAACCGCGCGCGACCGTGCCGCCTTGGCCTGCGGCGTCACCGCCCTGCCCCGTCACGGCCCTGGGGGGTAGATCGACAGGCAGGGCCATCAGCCATGTCCTCGCTTATGCCGTCCCGTGCCAAGTGCCGCCATGACGACTCCTTCTCCATGAAAGTCTTATTTTATGAGCGCGACTCTATGGTGGAGGCAGGGTTGATGGCAAGCGCTATCGGAGGAGTTCCGCCGGGGATGCGATTGATGCGAGAAGATATAACAAGCGGATACGGGCGCAATCTCCCCTCCCCTTCAGGGGAGGGGCCGGGGGTGGGGCGCTTCCGCGAGCGCGGTATCAAATGGCGAGGCCCCACCCCAACCCCTCCCCTGAAGGGGAGGGGCGAAATCAAGATAGACTCAAGCTCCGCAAATCGGGGACCTTAGGCGTGACCGCGCACCGACTCGCCCAGCATGGTGAAGAAGCCGCGCGCCACGCCGCAGGTCGCGACATCCCATTCGGGATGCCATTGCACCGCCAGCACGTCCGCGCCGCAGCCGGGCGCGCGGAACGCCTCGATCAGTCCGTCTTCGGCATCGCGTGCCTCGACCACCAGGCCATAGCCCAGCCGGTCGACACCCTGCTGGTGGACCGAATTGACCTCGACCCGGCGATGTCCGCTGCGCCCGGCCAGCGCGCCGCCGGGCATCAGGTCGACCGGATGGTGATGGCCGAACAGCGTGTCGTAATCGCCCTCCCACGATCCGCGATGATGGCGCGGCAGGCCGCCGAGGCAGGTCAGCGAGCCGCCGAACAGCACGTTGATTTCCTGCATCCCCCGGCAGATGCCGAACACCGTCTTGCCGCGCTCGATCATCCGCCCGGCCAGCGCCAGCGCAACCGAGTCCCGCTGCGGGTCGCAGGCTTGCGGGGCCAGTTCGGCGCAATCGCCATATTGCGCGGGCGCGACATGCGACCGTCCGCCGGTCAGCAGCAGCCCGTCGAGCATGTCGGCCATCAGCGCAGTGTCGACCGCTTCCGGCACGGCGGGGACGATCAGCACGCTGGCACCACACAGCTGGACCAGCGGATCGATGAAGCGCGTCGCCACCGCCTGGATAGGGCGGTTCGACACCTCATTGCCGCACATCAGGCCGATGACCGGTTTGCGCCCCTGCTTCATGCCGTCCCCTCCAATTCCTGCCGCAGCGCCCGCCCCTCGGCGCGTGGCAGGGCCAGCGCCTCGGGCTGGACGAGCACGCTGTCCGGCTCGACATCGGTCAGCAGCCAGACATTGCCCCCGATCACCGAGCGCGCTCCGATCGTCACCCGCCCCAGGATCGTCGCGCCCGCATAGATGATGACGTCATCCTCGACGATGGGATGGCGCGCAAAGCGGTCGCGCGGGGAGCGCGGCGCGGTGCCCAGTGCCGAGCGCGCGCCCAGCGTCACATGCTGATAGACGCGCACCCGCTCGCCGATGATCGCGGTCTCGCCGACGACGACGCCGGTGCCATGGTCGATGAAGAAGTGCCGCCCGATGGTCGCGCCCGGATGGATGTCGATTCCGGTCCGCTCATTGGCCAGTTCGGAGATCATCCGCGCCACGATCGGCGCGCCCAGCGCGTTCAGCTCATGCGCGATACGGTGGTGCAGGCTGGCGACGGCGCCGGGATAGCAGAGCAGGATTTCGTCGACGCTGCGTGCGGCGGGATCGGCCAGGAACGCCGCCTCGACATCGCTGTCGATCAGTTCGCGCACCTGCGGCAGCGTCGCGCCGAACAGCCGCGACACCAGCGCCGCCTGCTCGGGCGGGAAGGCCGCATCGACATCCTTCTGCCAATAGGCCAGCTCCGCGCCGATCTCGCGTTCCAAGGCGGTCAGCGCGGCGAGCAGCTTGGCGGCGACGAAGCGATCCTCCTCCTGCACACCGCCGCGAAAATGGCCCAGGCGGCGCGGATAGAGCGCGGCGGCGACCAGCGCGACGACATCCTCGACCCCGCTGCGCGACGGAAAACGCTCGACATCGCGGCCCGCATCCTGCCGCACCCGCCAGCCATGCCGGGCGGTGCGCAACGCCGATACGATGCCGTCGATGCCCGTCGGGGCATGACCCAGCGCGGGGGTATCCGTCGTCAGCCGTCCGGTCGTCATATGCGATCCTCCGACCTCCATCATATCCCATTTGCCAAGTGGGATATAACAGATTTGCTACGGTCCCATAAAGCGCCAGCTTTGCTTAACGTCAGGTTGCGCAAGGGCGGAGGCCGGTCCATGGTCCGCCCGCCACCATGGCTTGGCCCGGCGGGAGGGAGCCCGCGGGGCCGATCATCCCCCCCCGGCCCTTCCCGGAGCAATCGATGACGACGCCGCGCCAGACGACGCTGACCCGTTTCCTGATCGAGGAGCAGCGCCGCTCCGAAGAGACCTGCCCCGCCGAACTCCGCCTGCTGATCGAAACCGTCGCGCGCGCGTGCAAGGCGGTGAACCAGGCCATCTCCAAGGGCGCGCTCGGCGATGTGCTCGGCAGCCTGGGCAGCGAGAATGTGCAGGGCGAGGTCCAGAAGAAGCTGGACGTGATCGCCAACGACCTGCTGCTCGACGCGAACGAATGGGGCGGGCATCTGGCGGCGATGGCGTCGGAGGAGATGGAGACGATCCACCGCATCCCCAACCGCTTCCCGCGCGGCGAATATCTGTTGCTGTTCGATCCCATCGACGGGTCGAGCAATGTCGATGTCGACCTGTCGGTCGGTACCATCTTCTCGGTCCTGCGCGCGCCCGAGGATTGCGCGGGTCGCGAAGTGACCGAGGCCGATTTCCTCCAGCCCGGCCGCGCGCAGGTGGCGGCGGGCTATGCCATTTACGGCCCGCAGACGCTGCTGGTCCTGACGGTCGGCACCGGCGTCTATGAATTCACGCTCGACCGCGAGATCGGCTCGTGGCGGCTGACCGACGGGCCGATGCGTATTCCGACGGGCACGAAGGAATTCGCGATCAACATGGCGCGCCGCCGCCAATGGTCGCCCGGCATTGCCCGCTATATCGAGGAGCGCATCCTGGGCACCGAGGGGCCGCTGGGCGAGGATTACAATATGCGCTGGACCGCCTCGATGGTGGCGGACGTCCACCGCATCCTGAAGCGCGGCGGGGTGTTCCTGTATCCGGGCGACCACCGCAAGGACGGCAAGGCCAAGCTGCGTTTGCTCTATGAAGCGAACCCGATGAGCTTCCTGATCGAGCAGGCGGGCGGCGCGTCGATCGACGGGGCCATTCCGATCATGGAGGTCGAGGCGGTCGGCCTGCACCAGCGCGTCGGCGTGGTGCTGGGCGATCCCGAAGAGGTGGCGCTGATCGCGGATTATGGGCGGACGGGGTAAGGCTTTGTTCCCCGGGGCGGCGGAGGAGGAGGGAACTTCTACCTACCTCCGTTCAGCCTGAGCGTAGTCGAAGGCCAAGGGAAACCCCTGCGGCAGGGTCCGGGGCGTGCACTTCGACTTCGCTCAGCGCGAACGGAGGTGAGGTTTATGAGGCGGTAAGCCCCACCGATTCCCGCACCACCAGCTCGAAATTCACCACCCGGTCCTCCACCACCCGCGAGCGCAGCGCCGCCAGCACCTGCTCGACCGCGCGAAAGGCCATGTCGCCGACCGGCTGGCGGATCACGGTCAGCGGTGGCCAGAGCCGCGCCGCGATCGCGGTGTCGTCGAATCCGGTGACCGCCAGTTCGTCCGGCAGCCGCAGGCCCCGGCGAGACGCCTCACCGATCAGCCCCGCCGCCATGTCGTCGCTGCTGCACAGGATCGCGCTTGGCCGGTCGGGCCGGTCGAGCAGTTCCTGCCCCGCCGCCGCGCCCGCCGCCGGATCGAACCCGGCGCGCACGACCAGTGCGGGATCATAGGCCAGGCCGCCCGCCGCCAGCCCATCGAGAAAGCCCGCCAGCCGCTCGTCGGCGACCGAGAAATGCTGCGGCCCCGCCAGGAAGCCGATGCGGCGATGCCCGGCCTTCACGACATGCGCGGTCATCGCCGCCATCGCCGCGCGATTGTCGATCCGCACGGTCGCCATGTCGGGCATGGTCTGCCCCGTCGCGATCGCCGCCGCCGCGACGCCCAGTTCCTCGAACAGGCCCGATCCGCTCAGCAATTCGGCAAAGGGGGGCAGCAGCAGCACCGCCGCCGCGCCGCTCTGCACCAGCGTGCGCAGCGCCGCCTCGGCCGACGCGCGGGTCAGCCCTTCCTCGGCCTGGGCGATGAATTGCAGGCCCCTCGCATTGCTCGCCCGCAGCGCACCGAGCAGCACCGAGTCGATGAACGGCGTTCCCTTGTCGCTGTATAAAAGGCCCAAAGTCGTCGCCCGCGCCTTGGCCAGCCGCCGCGCCGCGACATTGGGGACATAGCCCAGCGCCTCGATCGCCGCGAGCACGGCGTCGCGTGTCGCGGGGCTGACCCGGCCTGCGCCGTTGATGAC
The DNA here is from genome assembly GCF_001970915.1 of Sphingomonas sp. Sph1(2015). Lineage (NCBI taxonomy): Bacteria > Pseudomonadati > Pseudomonadota > Alphaproteobacteria > Sphingomonadales > Sphingomonadaceae > Sphingomonas > Sphingomonas sp. Sph1(2015). The sequence goes on along the minus strand of NZ_MQUI01000015.1, from coordinate 62,172 downwards.
GTTGGACACGGTCATCGCCGACACCCCCGCCCGCTCGCCGACCGCGCGGATGGTGACGCCTTCGGGGCGTTTGGTAGGGATGGAGGGCTTTGCGGTGGACGAGGTCAAAGAAAAGCGCCCCTCCCCTTCAGGGGAGGGGATGGGGGTGGGGCGCTTCCGCAGGCGGAACGCACTTGGTGAGGCCCCACCCCAACCCCTCCCCTGAAGGGGAGGGACTTTGCCCAGATCAACCCGACGGCCTCCAACCTCAGACGGCCCCCGCCTTCAACCCCTTGACCGCGTGGTCCGCCGCCCGCGCGGTCAGCGCCATGAAGGTCAGCGAGGGGTTCACGCACGACACCGACGCCATCTGCGCCCCGTCTGTCACATAGAGGTTGGACGCATCATGCGCCTGGCTCCACTTGTTCAGCACCGACTGGCGCGGATCGGCGCCCATGCGCGCGCCGCCCATTTCGTGGATCGCGTCGCCGGGCACATGCTCGGACTCGCCGCTGGTCACGTGCTTCAGGCCCGCCGCACGCAGCATCGCCTCGCCCTCGCGCCTGGCGTCGGCCATCATCTTCAACTCGTTGTCGCGGAAGGTCACGTCGAACCTCATCAGCGGCACACCGAAGCGATCGACCTTGCTGGAATGCAGCGACACGCGATTATCCTCGTAAGGCAGGCACTCGCCGAACGCCCCCATGCTGAACTGCCACGGGCCATAGCGGCGCATCCCATGCTTCATCTCCGCCCCGAAGCCGACCGGCTTGGCGGCGTTGCGATAGGCCGAACCCTGATAGCCATAACCGCGCCGGAACCCCAGCCCCTCGTCGCCCTTCAGGTTGCGGAAGCGCGGCACATAGACCCCGCCCGGACGACGGCCATATTCGATCAGGTCGTCCATGCCCGGAATCTCGCCCGACACGCCGACGCGGAAGATATGGTCCATGACATAGCGGCCCAGCGTCCCGCTCGAATCGAAATGGCTGCGCTCCGAGCCGGGCGCGCGCGAGTTCATCAGGATCTGCACCGACGCCATGGCCGAGGCGCAGACAAAGACGAGATTCGCCTGGACCGTCTGTGCCTGCCCGGTCTTGGCATCGACATAGCGGACGCCGGTGACTTTCTTCTTGGCGGGGTCATAGTCGATCCCCGTCACCACCGCATCCGACTGAAGCGTCAGCCGCCCGGTCGCGCGCGCGGCAGGCAGCGTCACGGCTTGCGTCGAGAAATAGGCGCCGAAGGAGCACCCATTGCCGCACTGGTTGCGGAACTGGCATTTCGTGCGGTTCTGGTCGGGCTTGTCCTCGGTCATGTTGGACAGGCGGGTGTGGATCAGCTTGCGGCCCGGAAACTGACCTTCCAGCCGCTCCTTCAGCCATTTCTCCGCGACGTTCATCGGCATCGGCGGCTGGAACTCGCTATCCGGCAGATAGGGTAGATTCTCCCGCGAGCCCGAGACACCGATATATTTCTCGACATAGGAATACCAGGGCGCGACATCCTCGTAACGGATCGGCCAGTCGGCGGCGACGCCCTCGCGCTTGTTCGCCTCGAAATCATCCGCGCTCCAGCGGAAGGACCAGCGCCCCCAGATCAGCGACTTGCCGCCAACCGCCGCGGGACGGATCCAGTAGAATTTGCTCCCCTCGTCATAGGCATAGGGGTTCAGCCGGTCGTCATTGTAGAATTTCTGGTTGCTGGGGGCGACATAACCCTGCTTGGCGATGAAATAATCGCTCTCCAGCAAGGGCTTTGGCATGATGTTGCGCGCGGGCACCTCGAACGGCGGCTTGCCGTCATAGGGATAGCCCTCGCCATGCTCGACCATGACGCCGCGGTCGAGCATCAGCACGCGCAGGCCCTTTTCGGTCAGTTCCTTGGCGGCGAAACCGCCGCTGATCCCCGACCCGATCACGATCGCGTCGAAACGGTTCGTCGCCGCCATGGCTGTCCTCCCTATATCGTTCTTGTCGTTTTAGAATCGAAGCGCTTTCAGCGTCCGGTAGCTGGTCGTGATGTCGGGCAGATAGGGCGCGGGCGCCTGGTCGTTCTCGACATAGAAATGCTTCACGCCCGCCAGGCCATTGAGCTTGAAGAGCGAGGCGAAGTCGATCTTGCCCGCACCCACCGCCGTCATGCTGCCGTCGGCGCGCGCGTCCTTGACGTGATAGGCATAGATGCGCCCGGCCAGCCGCCGGATCAGCGCCGCCGCATCCTCGCCCGCATGGATCGCCCAGTACAGATCGATCTCGACCTTCACGAGTGTCGGATCGGTGCCCTTGAGCAACCGGTCGTACAGGCTGATGCCGCCGGGCTTGTTGGTGAATTCGAAGTCGTGATTGTGATAGGCGAAGCCCAGCCCCGCCGCCTTCAACTGCGCGGCAAAGCGATTGATGTTGGGCAGCGCCGCGTTCCAGCCCGCCTCGGTCCGATGCCGATCGATCATGTACGGCAGAATGATGGTATCCGAACCCAGCGTCCTGGCCATCGCGACGCACTTGTCGAACTTGCCGAGCAGCAACTCATAGGGGACATGGATCGATGGCGCCTTCAGCCCCAGCCGGTCCTGCGTACGGCGGAGCATGGCATGATCCATCGCGTCATAGCCGCCCCCGCCATATTCGACTTCGCGATAGCCGATCTTGGCCACCGCCTCCAGGGTCTTGACCGGATCGGCCGCGAACAGCTCGCGGATCGTATAGAGCTGGAGCCCGATGGCGCCGAGCTTCGCGGCCTGCGCCATGCCCGGCAGCATCGCCGCCGCGCTGAAGCCCAGCCCCGCGCCCATGAGAGAACGACGATCGATCATGCCGAATACACCTTGTTGACCTTGGAATAGGGATAGGCGCCGTCATATTCGCCCGGCACCGGCAGATATTCGCGCTCCTGCGTGATGCCGATCTCCGACGTGTAGTAGCCGGTGATGACCAGCTGCCGAAACGGCTCGAAGAAGGCGCGGCCCTCGGGCAGCACGCCCTCCATCGCCTCGGTCAGCAGCGTGTCCTGTTGCGCGGGGCTAGCCTTGGCGGCGGGCACCTTGTTGACGCTCTGGCTGCGCGCCTCGATCGCGTTCAGCCCGGCGATGATCGGCACCCGGTCGGCGGGCAGCGACCAGTCGGCCAGCATCTTTTCGATAAAGGCGGGCACCCCGGCCGCGATCGCACCGGGCGTGTCGGTGGTCGGGATCACGCGGTCGGCCAGCGCGGTCATCGTCGCGCGCTGGACGGGGGTGAAGACGGCGACGCTGGGCGGGCCGTCGGAGATGACGGGGATGGTGCCGCGCGCCTGCTCCACCGCGCCCGCCGCCCGGGCGATGGGTGCGAACAGCGCGGAGCCGAACATGGCGGTGATCCCCGCCAGGGCATGTCTGCGGTCGATATGGGGGGTCATCGGGCATCCTCCGGCAGGTCCTGCGCGATCGCCTCGGGCGGCAGCGGGCGGACCCAGATATTGCGGAACGAGACGGGCGAGTCGTGATCCTGAAGCTGGATCGGCGCGGCATCGCCATGCGCCTGGTATTTTTCGACCTGTCGCCAGATGGTGGTGCCCAGCATCGCCTGATGATTCTGCACCACCACGCCGTTCAGCAACGCGGTGACATAGGCGGGCCGCAGCAGCTTGCCGTCCGCCGCGAAGCGTGGCCGCTCGAAGATGATGTCGTAGCTCTGCCACTGGCCGGGTTTGCGCGCGGCGTTCACCAGCGGCGGCTTCCAGGCATAGACCGCACCGACCTGCCCATCGGCATAGGTCGGGTTGTCATAGCCGTCGAGGATCTGCACCTCGTAGCGCTGCATGAACCAGATGCCGCTATTGCCGCGATCCTGGGAGCTTTTCTGCGGCGGGTTGGGCGAGCGGAATTCGAGGTGAAGCTGGACGTCGCCGAAGCTCTGCTTGCTGACCAGCACGCTCTCGGCCTTGCCGTCGCGCGGGGGCACGGTCATCGCGCCGTCTTTCAATAGCCATGGCTTGCCGCTGGGCGTCCAGGCGTCCATCGAGCGCCCGTCGAACAACACCACCGCGTCGGACGGCGCACCGCCGGGCAGCGCGGCGGGCGTGACGACCTTCGGCGTGGGCCGGTCGGGGTCATGGACATGCCATTTTCCACCGGGCAGCATCGGCGTGTCGCGAAAGCCCATGCCCGGCTTGTCCGCCTGCTGACCCTGGGCCACCGCACCACTCGCCACGGCCAATGCGATCAACGATAGCATCCGCATCGCTCCCCTCCTCATGTTCTCGGATCGATCGCGCGATAGGCGGCGATCAGCTTCTCTTCGCCCGCCCGCCCTTCGACCGAATTGCCATGCTCCATGCCGATCACCCCGGCATAGCCCTGGGCCTTCAGGAAGCGGCAGATGTTGGCGTAATTAATCTCGCCGCTGCCCGGCTCGTTACGGCCCGGATTGTCGCCGAACTGGATATAGCCGATCTCGTCCCAGCATAGCTTCATGGTCGGGATCAGGTTCCCCGACTGGATCTGCTCGTGATAGAGGTCGGCCAGCACCTTCACGCCGGGGCTGTTCGCCCCGCGCGCCACCGCATAGCCCTCCGCGATCGACTGCATGAAGACGCCCGGATGGTTGGTCCGCGTGTTGAGCGGCTCCATCACCAGCGCCATCCCGTGCGGCGCGACGATGTCGCCCGCGCGGCGCGTCACGTCGATGATCCGGCCCATCTGGATCGCGGGGTGCAGCTTCTTGTCCATGAAACCGGTGACGACCGTCATCCGCGTCGCGCCGACCCGCTTGGCGACATCGACCGCGCTGGTCACGTCCGCCAGAAAAGCCTGCCGTTCGCCCTCGTCGTCACCGCCCAGCAGGGGGCGCGATTCCGACCATTTGGGCATCGAGGCGACGAACACGCCCATCGTCATCTTCCGGTCGCGCAATGCCTTGGCGATCGCCTCCTGCTCGGCCACGGGGCGGAGGCGGTATTCATTGTCCTCCCACGCCCAGAAGCCCTGATCGGCGGCATAGGCGATCTGCTCGACCGAGCTGTCGCCCCGGCTGGCGAAGCTGCCCAGATGCGGCGCGAAGCCGAGGGTAAAACGCGCGGCATTCGAGGACTTGCCCGATTTCCGGCCCGCCAGCGCGGCGGCGGGGACAGCGGCGGCCAGGCCACCCATCACGGTACGACGCGACCAGTTCATGCGACAGTCTCCGCAACAGAGCGATGGGGACGACGGCGCTCGGCCAACCAGATGCCACCGAATACGAACAACAGGATCACCGGCACGATGGCGAGCCGCGCAAAGGACTGCGACGCCGCCGCATCCTCGACCTGGCGCAGCGCTTCGCCAGTCAGCCGCTTGAACGCCTCCGGCCCGCCCGCCAGCTCGACCTTGGCCGCGTCGAACATCGCGCCCAGGCGCGGCAGGACGAAGAAGCTGGCGAGAGCCCCCGCCGATCCGACCAGGCCCAGCGCCCAGGCGCCGCCGCGCGGATAGCGTTCCGCGACCGAGGCCAGCATGGTCGGCCACATCGCACAGACGCCCAGCCCCCAGACGGTCGAGGCCAGCACCGCCGCCACCGGCGACTGGGCGCGCGACAGCAGGAACAGGCCGATGCCTGCCATCAGGCTCGACACCCAGAGCAGCCCCGGATTGGACAGCCGCCCCGCGATCCGCCCGGCAAAGTGGCGGAACACGAACATCAGCGCGCTGACATAGACGAGCAGCAGGATACCGCGCATCCCCACCCGGCTGCTAAGCGCCACGTCGAGCCACTGGCCCGGCGCGAGTTCGGACGCGGCGGTCAGGAACATCGCGGCGAACCAGACGAAGAAGCTGGGCCGCTTGAAGACTTCGGCGATCATGCCGCCAAAGCCGACGTCTTTCACCGCGCGCGGGACAGGCGGAAAGCGCGTGGTCGCCGCCATCACCAGCACGCCCAGCGCGGGGATCAGCACCAGCGCCATGATCGCCTGCCACGACAGGACTTCGGCCAGCAGCACGCCCGCCAGCCCGCCGACGATCAGCCCGCCGGGATACCAGGCATGGAGCACGTTCAGCCGGTGCGTGGTCTCCTCCGGGTAGAGCCGCGCGGTCAGCGGATTGATCGACGCCTCGGCCAGCCCCCAGCCGATGCCGCTCAAGAGCATTCCGCCCCAGACGATGTGATAGACTCCCATGCCGGTTGCGACATGGCCCGCCCCGATGATCGCGCCCGTGCCGAGCAGGAAGCACAGCCCACAGCCGATCAGCATCTGCCGCGCGCCGATCCGGTCGAGCAGCGCGCTCGCCACGAACAAAGTCGCTGCAAAGCCGAGGAATGCCGATCCCAGCGCCGATCCGATCAGTTCCCCCGCCTCGACCGGCGCGATGGGATCGATCCACTCCGCCTTCAGGCTGCTCGCCACCGCCGCGCGCAAGGCCGCGCTCGCCGCGGCCGTGAACAACGCCAGCACGCTCAGCCAGAACAGACGCGACCGATTGTCCGGTATCGCTTCCATGCCCCTCTCCCGCTTATGTTTTTTGTCAGACTTTACCTTCCGGGGCGGATGGTCAAGTCCTTGCAATCGTTAAAGTCCCAGCCAACGCCGATTGGTGGCCGGATCGCCGCCACCGGCGAAATCGTCGAAGGCGCGCTCGGCGCGACGGATCATATGCGCGGCGATGAAGGGCGCCCCCTCCCGCGCGCCGTCCTCCGGGTGCTTCAGGCAGCATTCCCATTCCAGCACCGCCCAACCGGCGTAACCATATTGGGTGAGCTTCGAGAAAATGCCGCCGAAATCCACCTGCCCGTCGCCCAGCGAACGGAAGCGCCCGGGCCGGTCGACCCAATCGCCATAGCTGCCATAGACGCCCGCGCGGCCGGTCGGATTGAACTCGGCATCCTTGACGTGGAACATGCGGATGCGGTCGTGGTAAAAGTCGATGAACTGCAGATAATCCATCGCCTGCAGCACGAAATGGCTGGGGTCGTAGAGGATATTGGCCCGCGCATGGCCGCCGACCGAGTCCAGGAACCGCTCGAAGGTCGTGCCGTCGTGCAGGTCCTCGCCGGGATGCAGCTCGTAGCAGAGGTCGACGCCCTCTTCCTCGAACGCATCGAGGATCGGGCGCCAGCGCTTGCCCAGTTCGGCAAAGCCTTCCGCGACCAGTCCGGCGGGCCGCTGCGGCCAGGGATAGACGAAGGGCCAGAGGAGCGCGCCCGAAAAGGTCGCGTGCGCCTTCAGCCCCAACCGCCGACTGGCCTTGGCGGCGTAATGGAGTTGCTGCACCGCCCATTGCTGGCGCTCGGCCGGCTTGCCCCGCACCGCCTCCGGCGCGAAGCCGTCAAAGGCGGCATCATAGGCCGGGTGGACCGCGACAAGCTGCCCCTGCAAATGGGTCGACAGCTCGGTGATCGCCACCCCCGCCTCGGCACAGCGCCCGGCGAGGTCGTCGCAATAATCCTGGCTTTCGGCCGCCAGCTTCAGGTCGATGCAGCGGGCATCCCAGGTTGGGATCTGCACACCCTCATAGCCCGCCTCCGCCATCCAGCGCGCCGCCGAATCGAGCGTGTCGAACGGCGCGGCGTCGCCCATGAACTGCGCCAGGAAGATGCCCGGCCCGCGCATGGCCCCCGCCGCCGTCACTTGCTGGTCTCTGCCTTGAGATAGGCGATCAGCGCGGCGCGCTTGGCCGGATCGGCGACGCCGATCGGCATCCGCGTGCCCGGCACCTTCTTCATCGGTGCGGCGATGAACTCATTGAGAGTCTTGTCATCCCATTTCAGCCCGGACGCCTTCATCGCGGGCGAATAGTTGAAGCCTGCGACCGAGCCCGCCTGGCGTCCGATTACGCCGTTCAGATTGGGACCGACACCGTTACGCCCGCCCTTGTTCAGCGTGTGGCAGGCCCGGCACGCGGCAAAGGCCTGCGCGCCTGCGGCGGGGGCGGTCTGCGCGGTGGACGGCGCCTGTACGGCCACGATCCCGGCGACCAGGGCCGGTACGGCGGCGGCCAGCCCGATGAGCTGCCTCATCCTCTCTCTCCCGAAATTTTCTTGCCCAGACTCGCTGGTTGTTGACTGAGTTTACCGCTAAACCGACGCCATGCAAGCACCGATTATCGCGTTATAAGCGATTGGGATGACAGGAGAGAGGATGATGGCGGGACGGAAACTGCGGCTGGCCATGGCAGGCGGCGGCGAAGGCGCGTTCATCGGGGGCGTGCACCGGATGGCGGCGGCGCTGGACGGCGACTGGGACCTGGTCGCGGGCACGTTCAGCAGCGATGCGGCGCGCAACCGGCGGAGCGGTGAGCAGCTGGGCCTCTCCCCCGACCGGGTGCATGATTCGATCGACGCGCTGCTGGCCGACGAACGTGCGCGGCCCAAGGACGAGCAGGTCGATGCGGTAGCGATCGTCACCCCCAACCACCTCCACGCGCCGATGGCGATCGCCGCCTTGAACGCCGGTTTCCCCGTGTTCAGCGAAAAGCCGATGGCGATGAACCTCGCCGAAGCCCGCGCCATCGCCGAAGCGGCGCGCGCGTCGGGCCAGCTCTATGCGCTGGCCTTCACCTATAGCGGCTATCCGATGGTCGAGGAGGCGCGGGCACGGGTCGCGCGCGGCGATTTCGGGGCGATCCGGCTGGTCCATGTCGAATATGTCCAGGGCTGGCTCAGCAGCCCGCTGGATCGCGAGGGCAACAAACAGGCCGAGTGGCGCACCGATCCGGCGCGCGCGGGGCTGGGCGGGGCGCTGGGCGATATCGGCACCCACGCCTTCCAGCTGGCCGAGCATGTCGCGGGGCTGCGGGTCGAGGCGCTGTCGGCGGACGTGACGACGCATGTCGCGGGGCGGATGCTCGACGACGACGTCAACGTCCTGCTCCGCTTCGCCGAGGGTGCGCGCGGCACGTTGCGCGCGACGCAGGTGGCGGCGGGCGAGGAAAACGGCCTGCGCCTGCGCATCCATGGCGAGAAGGGCGGGCTGGAATGGTCGCAGATGGAGCCGAACACGCTGACCCTGCGCTGGCTCGACCGCCCCGCCGAGATCGTCCGCGCCGGAGGGCCGGGCCTCAGCCCCACCACCCTGCCCCGCCTGCGTACCCCCTCGGGCCATCCTGAAGGGTATATCGAGGCGTTCGGGAACCTCTATCGCGCGGTGGCAGGGTCCTTGCGGGATGGTGACGCGACCAACGACCAAGTACCGGGCGAGGCGAACTGGTATCCGGGGCTGGAGCCGGGACTGCGCACCATGGCGTTCGTCGAGGCGGTGCTGGACAGCGCGAAGTCGCAGGAGAAATGGACGGCGTTTCCCGTGGTAGACGCGGCGATGCTGAGCGGATAGCCTGATCCCCATCGGGGGGAGAGAAACATGCGGTCTTGGTACATGGTCGTCGGTCTGGCGCTGCTCGCGGGTCCGGCGTCGGCGCAAGGGTCGAGCGATCCGGCGATCCTGAAGCTCGTCCAGTCGTTCAACGACGCGCGCAACCGCTTCGATGCGAAGGCACTCGATGGCCTGTTGGCGGCGGACTATATCGAGGTCTCGCCGCGGGGCGAGATCGACCGGCGACCGGAGGTCCTCACCTTCTACGCGCCCGAAAAGGCGAGCCAGGTGCCACCCATGAGCTTTCAGACGCAGGACGTGCGCCGACATGGTGACAGCGCGATCGTCATCGGCTCGGTCGACTATACGCTGCCCAGTCCCAATGGCGGCACGGTCACGCGCAGCGTGCGCGTGACCTATGTCGAGCAGCGGGTCGGCCGGGAATGGAAGATGGTGTCGGCCCAATATACCGGCATCCAGCCACCCAAACCCGCCTCCTGATCGGAGGCTGCATCGCCTCAGGCCGCTGCGCGTCCTCGCACGACGCCGATGGCACCGGCCAGAACCGCCGCATCCTCGGCAAAGCCCGTCTTGGTCTGGCCGTAGCGGCCCAGCGCCGCCATCCGCCCGCGCCAGCCGGGATAGGACGCGGCGACCGCCGTCACGCCGCCGATCGCAGCGCCCAGCCAGCGATGCTTCGGGCTGGCCAGCGCCGCGCCCGCAATGGCCGAGGTCGTGAAACGGGCGACCAGTCCGATGGGGACGATGCGGTTCGGCGCGGTCTTCTGCTTGTCGCCCGCCATCTCGCCGATCGCGAGGGCCAGCGTGCCCGCCGCGACGACGGGGTTGGCCAGCCAGCGGAGCACGCCCTTGCCCACCGGCAACTGCCCGCGCGCCGCCGCGATCGACACGGCGGCGAGCGGCGTCATCGCGCGCTGGCCGCCGACCAGACCCATTTTGAACGGCGCGAGCAGATGGGCAGGCAGGGGAGCGGACATGGCATTGACCTCATGAGCGAAAATCAGGCCGCGACAACGCACGCCCCCCGCCGCCGGGTTCCCCCCTTCCCCACCGCCCCCAGATTTTGGCATGATGGCACCCATGATCCGCATCCTGATGACCGCCGCGCTGCTGGCGCTGCCCGCCTGCTCCTCCCACGACCAGCCGCAGGGGTTGAGCGCGGCGGAGAATGACCAGCTGAACGATGCCGCCGCGATGCTCGACGCCAATGCGGTCGATCTGAACGCGATGGCACCTTCGGGCGTTGGGGAGGAAAATCCCATCGAAAACGAAAGCTGATACGCCATGACCGACATGCCGCTTCGCCGCCTGGGCTCGACCGACCTGATGATCGCGCCGCTGGTGCTGGGCGGCAATGTCTTTGGCTGGACGGCCGACCGCGCGGCCAGCTTTGCCGTGCTCGACGCCTTTGTCGATCAGGGCGGCGTGATGATCGATACGGCAGATGTCTATTCCGCCTGGGTCGACGGGCATCAGGGCGGCGAATCCGAGGCGATGATCGGCCACTGGCTGAAGGCCAGCGGCAAGCGCGACCGGGTGCTGATCGCGACGAAGGTCGGGATGCTGCCTGGCGAAGGCGGTGAGAAACTGGCCCCCGCCCGGATCACGGCGGCGGCGGAAGCGTCGCTCAAGCGGCTCGGCACCGACCGGATCGATCTCTATTTCGCGCACCAGGACGACGAGGACCAGCCGCAGGAGGCGGTCATGGAGGCCTTTGCCAGACTGGTCGAGGCGGGCAAGGTGCGGGTGATCGGCGCATCCAACTTCCACGCCGCGCGGCTGAAATCGGCGAACGAAGCCGCGCGCGACGCCGGGCTGCCGCGCTATCATGTCCTGCAGCCCGAATATAATCTGGTCAGCCGCCACAAGTTCGAGGGCGAGTTACAGGATTACTGCGTGACGGAGAATGTCGGCGTCGTCCCCTATTACGGGCTCGCCGCCGGGTTCCTGACCGGCAAGTACCGCAGCGACGCCGACCTGTCGCAAAGCGTGCGCGGCGCGAAGATGGGCGAGCTGCTGCATGGCAAGGGGGCCGCGGTGCTGGCGGCGCTGGACGCGGTGGCGGAGGAGACCGGGGCCACCCCGGCCCAGGTCGCGCTCGCCTGGCTGATGGCGCAGCCCGGCGTCACCGCGCCCATCGCCAGCGCGACCAGCGTGAAGCAGCTGTCCGAGCTGACGCCCGCCATGCGCCTGTCCCTGTCGGAGGCGCAGCTGGCCCGGCTCACGGACAGTGGCGCCTGACGCTCCCATGAACGCCGAATGACACCGAATCCGGAACAGACGCCGCATTGCAGAATTGATACAAATTATATGAAGCCTCCGACCATTTTGATCGTCGACGACCAGCCGCTTCTGCTGATGCACGCGCAATTCGCATTCGAGGATGCCGGCTATGTGGTGATCCAGGCGGGCAGCGCTGACGAGGCGCTGATCGCACTCGATCGCCATCCCGAAATCTGCGCGATGTTCACCGACGTCGCGATGCCCGGTTCGATTGACGGGGCAGCACTGGCGGAAAAGGCCCATCAGTCGCATCCCCATATGTCGATCATCGTCACGTCGGGCGAACAGCGCAATGTCGCTGCCGATCTGCCCGCCGGGGTCCAGTTCATACCCAAGCCCTATACAGGCCACGACATCATCCGCATGATCCGGGAATGCGTCAGCTGACGACCGGCATAGCCGCCCCGGCCGCGGATCATGCCGCCTTGGCCAGGTGCGCCATCGGGCGACCGATCAGATAACCCTGCACCTGGTCGCATCCCAGATCGCACAGCATCCGGTATTGCGCTTCGGTTTCCAGCCCCTCTGCCACGATCGGGATGTTCAGGCTGCGTCCCAGCCCGATCGAGGCGCGAACGATCGACAGGGCCGGGCCGTCCTCGTCCATCGCCTGGATGAAGCTGCGGTCGATCTTGATCTTGTCGAAGGGAAATTGCTGGAGGCTGCTGAGCGAGGCATAACCGGTGCCGAAATCGTCCATCACGATTCCCACGCCCGCGGCCCGCAGTGCCGCCAGATTGGCGGTGGTGGCTTCGCGATTGTCGATCAGCACGCCTTCGGTCACTTCCACCTCGATCCGGCGAGGATCGATCCCCTGGGACGCGGTGGCGGCCAGCATCCGCCGGGCGAGGTTCGGTTCGCGAAGCTGCACCGGCGACAGGTTGATCGCCAGCATCCATTCGGCGGGCCAAGTGCGCGCGGTGGCCAGCGCATCGACAAACAGACGCTGCCCGATCTCGCCGATCAGGCCGCTTTCCTCGGCCAGGCCGATGAACACGTCCGGGCTGACCGGCCCCAGCACCGGATGATCCCAACGCGCCAGCGCTTCCTGTCCGATGATCCCGCGCGACGCGCAATCGGCGATCGGCTGATAGACCAGGTGCAGTTCGCCGCGCGTGACGGCCTCGTGCAGTTCATGCGCCAGCCAGTGGCGCTGCCGCCGCTCCTCGTCCATCGCCATGTCGTAACGGCGGGCGCAGTGGCGGCCATCGGCCTTGGCACGATAGAGCGCGATGTCGGCGCAGGCCTGAAGCTCGTCGGCCTCCAGCCCGTGGCGGGGCGACAGCGCAACGCCGATGCTCATCCGCACCGACGGGCTTACGGGGTCCTCGGCAATGACGGCATAGATGCGGCGGACCAGCGGCTCGGCATCCTCTTCGTCGGCGGACAGATGGTGGATGATCGCGAATTCGTCGCCACCGATGCGCGCGACCGTGTCGCCGGTGCCCACCGATACCGCCAGCAGGTCGCTGGCACGCTTGAGCAGGATGTCGCCAGCCGCATGGCCGAGCGTGTCGTTGACCCCCTTGAACCCATCGAGATCGATCGCCAGCAACGCGATCCTGCGCCCCGCCTGCAATGCGGCATCCAGCCGGTCGGCGAAAACGATGCGGTTGGCCAGCCCGGTCAGCGGATCGTGATGCGCGAGATATTCGACCTGCCGCTGGATACGCTCGCGTTCCTCGGCGGCGCGGGCCAGCATGTCCATGCCCCGTGCCAGCTCGCCCAGTTCGTCGCGGCGATGCACTGACAACGGCTTCAGCGACTGGCCCTTGCTCATCGCGCGCATCCCCGCGACGATATCCATTAGCGGCCGCATGACCCGAATACGAAGCCAGAGGATCAGCCCGCCAGCCAGGATCACGAGGAGCAGTCCGGCCAGCATCATCCGGGTCAGCACCCGCTTCGCCAGCGCCTCCACCTCGCGGGTTTGCCAAGTAAGGCGGCTGCCGAGTCGTTCGTGTACCAGCTCGCGATGACGCTCCATGTCGTGCAGCCTGGCGATGAACAGCGGCATGGTCCGCTTCATCAGGGCCGTGTCGACCGCCGCCCCGCCGATCACGCGGCGCGCCGTGCGCAGGAAGCGGCGTTCCGACGACACCGCCGCCAGCTGGGCCGAACGGATGGGGCGCGGCATCCCGTCATGGCGGATCAACGGCTCCGCCAGCCACGTCCGCGCTGCGGCATCCAGTCCCTGCCAGCGCTCGGCAGGCACGGCTTGCCCCCTTTCCAACTGGCGCGTCAAATCGCCGACCTGGATTCGGAAATCGCGAAGGCGCGCATCCCGTTTGTCATGCTCGTCCAGCAGGGACGCGATCTCATGGGTCGACCGGACCATCCCAAGCAACTGGTTGTTCAACAGAAGTCCGCGACTCCCCAGCGCCAGACTGATTCCCAGCACGACGGTCAGCATCGTCGCAAAGCGAAATTCGAGGGACTGAATGCGACGACGAAGCCAGATCATGGTCACTGGCGTATAGGGCTTCCTCTTAAAACAGGTTAAGCAATCGCCACGTACCTGCCCTCTTCCGGCTCAGTCCTGCGCAAAGACCAGCATGTTGATCGCCCGGTCCCGCTCGGTGATAGCCAACACCCGGCCGCCCATCGGCAGGGATCGTTGCGGACAGGCGGGACGCGAACATTGGCGGCACCCCGGTCCGATCGGTGTCGCCGCCTCGGTCAGCGGATGGCCGCGCGCCGCGGCGACCTGCCCCGCCAGCCCCGCCTCCAGACCCAGGACGATGGCGAAGCGCGCCCGCACCCCGGAGGCGTCACGCCCCGCCCGCTCCTGCGCGCGCGTGATCGTCGCAAAGCGGCTGCCGTCCGGCATCTCGACCAGCTGGAACAGGGCCTCCCCCATCCGCTCGAAGGCGGCAAAGGCCTGCCAGAGCGGGCAGCGTCCCTCAGCCTCGACCAGGACCGGGTTCGCCGCCCCGGCATAGCGCTTGGACACCTGTCCCGCCCGGTCGATCCGCATCAGGAAAAAGGGCAGTCCGCGCGCTCCGACCCGCCCCAGCGTCGTCAGCCGGTGCGCCAGTTGCTCGTGCGACACACCGAAGCGCCGCGCCAATATGTCCAGATCATAGCCGGTCGCCTCGCACGCGCGCAGGAAACGGGCATAGGGCATGACCAGCGCCGCCGCGAAATAGCGGTGCAGATAGCGCCGGAACAACCGCTCGGCGAGCCGGTCGCCAAAGGCCGCGCCGCGCGCCAGCGCCTCGATCTCGGCACGCGCCTCCAGCTGGGCGAGTTGAGTCGCCAGGGCAAAGACCCGTGCCGGGCCGTCGAGCATCTCGGAAAGCTGCAACTGGCGCGCATGGAGGTCCAACCGGGTCAGCAGCTCTGGCAATATGTCGATCGGCAGGATGCGGATGGTCAGCGCATGGCGGACTCGCAGCCGTTCGGCCAGCGTGGCATAGAGATCGCTGGCCCCCATGCGCAGTTCGTCGGCCAGTCCCTCGGCGGCGGCGTCCAGATCGGGGAAATGATTGCGCCACCGCTCGATCTCGCGCCGAACGGTCACGGTCGGCTCGGGGGCTGCCGGAGCCTCGGCTCCTCCTCCACCAGCCCCGGCCAGCCGGTCGAAGGCACGCGCGAACGCCTCCGCCCCGCCCGGCGCGGCTGCCAGCCATTCCTCCAGTTCGGCGCGGTCGATCTCCAGATCGGCGAACAGCGGATCGGCCAGCCGCCGCCGCATCGCCGCCGCGCCGCCGCCCGGCGCGCCGCTGGTCAGCGCGCGCGGATCGAAGTCGAACGTCTCCACCAACCGCACCAGCAGCGCGGCCGACACGGGCCGCTGGTTGCGCTCGATCAGGTTCAGATAGCTGGGCGAAATCTCCAGCATCTCCGCCATCGCCGCTTGGGACAGGCCGGTCTGCCGCCGCAGCCGCCGAACGGCATGGCCCGCAATCACCTTGGCTCCGCTCATCGCCGCTCTCCTTGCGGCCCAGGCTGCGCCGCGCCTGGGACCATGTCAATTCTTTACAAGTCGACAGGTCATGTCAGCGGCATTGGCGACGGCGCGACGCGGTCATACGCGCGCCATCCCTTATGTTTCGATCAACCTCGCGGCAATCTCGCGGTCAAGAACAGTCAAACTGTAAAGGATGATGCGATGCCGAGCTTCCAGGATCTGATCCCCGCCCCCGCCGGGCGGTTCGACGGCATCGCCCGTCCCTACACCCCCGCCGATGTCGCACGGCTGCGCGGATCGATCACGGTCGAGCATACGCTGGCCCGACGCGGCGCGCTGAAGCTGTGGGAATTGCTCCAGACCGAGGATTATGTCCCCGCGCTGGGCGCGCTGTCGGGCAATCAGGCGATGCAGATGGTCCGTGCCGGGCTGAAGGCCATCTACCTCTCGGGCTGGCAGGTCGCGGCGGATGCCAACACCGCCGGGCAGATGTATCCCGACCAGTCGCTCTACCCCGCCAATGCCGGGCCGGAGCTGGCGCGCAGGATCAACGCGACGCTGACCCGCGCCGACCAGATCGAACATGCCGAAGGGGCTACGACGCGCGACTGGTTCGCGCCCATCGTCGCCGATGCCGAAGCCGGGTTCGGCGGCCCGCTCAACTGCCATGAGATCATGAAGGCCTATATCGCGGCGGGCGCGGCGGGCGTGCATTTCGAGGACCAGCTGGCCTCGGAGAAGAAGTGCGGCCATCTGGGCGGCAAGGTGCTCATCCCCACACAGGCGCATATCCGCAACCTGGACGCGGCGCGGCTGGCGGCGGATGTGGCGGGCGTGCCGACGGTCATCTGCGCCCGCACCGATGCCGAGAGCGCGCGGCTCATCACGTCCGACGTGGACGAGCGCGACCATGACTTCCTGACCGGCGAGCGGACGGCGGAGGGCTTTTTCCGCCTGAAGCCGGGCACCGGGGTCGATCATTGCATCAAGCGCGGCCTGGCCTTCGCGCGCCATGCCGACTTGTTGTGGTGGGAGACGTCCAAGCCCAATCTGGCCGATGCCCGCCGCTTTGCCGAGGCGATCCGGCGCGAGCATCCGAACAAGATGCTGGCCTATAATTGCTCGCCCAGCTTCAATTGGGAGGCCAATCTGGACCGCGACGACATCGCCCGGTTCCAGCGCGAGATCGGCGCGATGGGGTACAAGTTCCAGTTCGTCACGCTCGCCGGGTTCCACCAGCTCAATTACGGCATGTTCGAGCTGGCGCGCGGATATCGGGATCGCGGCATGGCCGCCTATTCCGAACTGCAACAGGCCGAGTTCGCCGCCGAGGCCAACGGCTATACCGCGACCCGCCACCAGCGCGAAGTGGGGACCGGCTATTTCGACCTGATCGCGCAGATCGCGGCGGGCGGCGACAGCTCGACCACCGCGCTCGCCGAATCCACCGAGGCCGCCCAGTTCGTCCAGGCCGCCTGACCCATTACGAAGGAGAATATGCCATGCCGACCGAACCGCAACGCAGCCGCGCCGTCTTCTCCACCGAGGACTTCGCGCTGATGAAGGAAGCCATTGCCGAACATATCAAGCGGGTCGCCGATGACCCCCGCTCGATCAAGTTCGCCCATCTCTACCACCGGCTGGGACGGATCGCGTCCTGAGGTGACGGCTCGTGAACGGGGGTGGCAAGCTCCCCCCACCCCCGTTCGCACTGAACCCTTCGGCTGGCTGGCAAGCCAGCCGCTCAGGATAAACTTCGGCGCATCGCGCCGAAGTCGAAGTGCACGCCCAAACCTTCGCCGAGAATCCCTTGGCCTTCGACTGCGCTCAGGCTGAACGGGGGTTGGGACAGATGCACTGCCAACCACCCTGTGTAGACTCCACGGAACAACCGACCCCATCGCACGCTGTACCGGCCATGCCCGACACCGGCCTGACCGCCCGCATTCGCGAGAATATCGTCCTGTACGGCGCGCTGGCGGCCAATCTGGCGATCGGCGTCGCCAAGTTCGTCGCGGCCGGGATCACCGGCTCCTCCTCGATGCTGACCGAGGGCGTGCATTCGGTGGTCGACAGCGGCAACCAGGTCCTGCTGCTCTATGGCCAGAAGCGCGCCAAGCGCGGGCCGGATGCGATCCATCCCTTCGGCTATGGGCGAGAGCTGTATTTCTGGGCGTTCGTCGTCGCTATCCTGATTTTCGCGCTCGGCTCCGGCATCTCGATCTATGAGGGCTGGCTGCACATCCGATCGCCCGAGCCGCTGCGCGATCCGACGGTCAACTATATCGTGCTCGCCATCGCCTTCGCGCTCGAAGGCGCCAGCTGGACCATTGCCGTGCGCGAGTTCTCCCGCACCAAGGGTAAGAGCGGCTGGTGGCGCGCCATCCACGATTCCAAAGACCCGCCGGGCTTCATCGTCCTGTTCGAGGATTCGGCGGCGCTGGCGGGCCTGGTCATCGCGGCGCTCGGCGTCTGGTTGTCGCACGAGACGGGCGATGCCCGGATCGACGGGATCGCCTCGATCCTGATCGGGCTGGTGCTGGGGCTGGTCGCGATCCTGCTCGCTCGGGAATCCAAGGGACTGTTGATCGGCGAGCGCGCCGACCCCGAGGTGGTCGAGACGATCCGCGGCATCGTCGCCGCGCGGCCCTGGATCACCCATGTCAATCATGTCCGCACGATCCACACCGCGCCCGACAGCATCTTCGCCGCGATCAGCGCCGATTTCGTCGACAGCCTTCCCATGGGTGCGGCAGAGACGATGATCGAGGGGCTGGAGGACGACCTGCGACTCGCCGTGCCCAGCCTGTCGTCCATCTATATCCGGCCCGAGAAGCAGGAGAATGCGGCTGTGGCGACCCCGCAACATGGGTTATGAGGGCCGTCATGACGATGTTCCTGCGACTCGCAATGGCCTTGGCCCTGACATTCGGTTGCGCGCTGCCCGCGCAGGCGGCGGTCACGATCACCTTCTGGAGCCATGAACTGGGCGACAGCTTTCCCCATGCCTTTTTCTCATTGCGCGGCACTGTGGACGCGACCGGCCAGCCGGTGGACGCCAATTATGGTTTCACCGCCCGGTCCGTGTCACCAGCCATTCTGATGGGCACGGTCAAGGGGCGGCTGGACATCTCCAAGCCCTTCTACATCTCGACCAGCGACGCGCAGTTTTCCTATGTCATGACCGATGCGCAATATGGTGACATATTGGCGCTGGTCGCGGCTTGGGACGAGAAGACGGGTGACTCGCATTATAATCTGAACGACCGCAATTGCGTGCATTTCGTGCAGGAGGCCGCGCGGCGGCTGGGACTGGTCGGACTCGACCGCCCCGACCTGATGAAGAAGCCGCGTTCCTATCTGAAGGCGGTGGCGCAGGCCAATGCCGACCGGGTCACGGTCCTGGGCCTGCACGGCAAGGCCTATCTCGCCTCGCTGCCGCCGCTGCCTGCCGCGCCGGTTTCACCGACTCCCGCCCCGGTTCAGGGCGCGACCGGCTCCAGTTCGAGCAAGTCGACCACCGATTCGTAAGCCGGGAAGGGAAAGGCGATGCGCCAATGGGTCGCATCGACCCGCTCGACCACGCCCGCCATGTCGCGCGCCCGGTCGCGGCCATAGGCGTAGGAGCGTTCCTCGTCCCCCAGGATCATCGTGCCCAGGAAGATGCTGCGCGCATCGGTATCGGGATAGATGCGCCCGGTCAGCCGCTGCGACCCGTCGATCTTGGCCAGCTGCTGCCCGCCACCCGCCACCCGGCAGCGAAAATAGGGATAGGCGACATAGGTCAGCGTCGCGCGCCCCTGCGACCCCAGCTTGATCGTGCGGCAGCGATAATTCCCATCGGGCAGCTTGGGGTCCGCGATCGAATAGTCGGGATCGGCGAGCTGCCCCAGCGCGGCGATCTCGGCCGTCGCCCCGCCCGCCCGCGCCTGGGCCAGCCCCTTGACCCAGGCGCTGCGCCATCCGCGCAGGCGGATACGGTCATCCTCGGTCGCCGCCAGCCGCCAGTCATTGGCCTCCTCGACCCGCTGCGCCTGCGCGGCCGCCATGCCGCCCGCCGCCAGCGCCGTGCCGAGCAGGACCAGCGGCCACCTCATTGCGCGGTCCAGCCGCCATCGACCGACAGGTTGGCGCCGGTGATCGACCTGGCTTCGTCACGGCACAGGAACAGCGCCAGCGCCGCGACCTGTTCGATGGTGACGAATTCCTTGGTCGGCTGCGCCTTCAGCAGCACATCGTCGATCACCTGCTCGCGGCTAAGGCCCCGCGCCTTCATCGTGTCGGGAATCTGGTTTTCGACCAAAGGCGTCCAGACATAGCCGGGCGAGATGCAATTGGCCGTGATGCCATCGGTCGCGACCTCCAGCGCCACGGTCTTGGTGATGCCGACCACGCCATGCTTGGCCGCGACATAGGCCGACTTGTTGGGGCTGGCGACCAGGCTGTGCGCCGAGGCGGTGGTGATGATCCGGCCCCAGCCCTTGGCACGCATATGCGGGATCGCCGCGCGCATCATGTGCCAGGCCGAGGACAGGTTGATCGCGATGATCGCATCCCATTTCTCGACCGGGAACTCGGTGATCGGGGCGACGTGCTGGATACCGGCATTGTTGATGACGATGTCGACCGAACCCGTCTCGGCCGCCGCGCGATCGATCATCGCCTCGATCTGGTCGGGCCGGGTCATGTCGGCGGGGTCGTACAGCGCCGCCGCCCCGCTGGCCTTTTCCAGCGCGGCACGGTTCGCCTCGATCGCGTCCGCCTCGCCGAAACCATTGAGCACGACCGCCGCGCCCTCCGCCGCCAGCGCCTTGGCATAGGCCAGCCCGATGCCCGAGGTGGAACCCGAGATCACCGCCGTCTTGCCCTTCAGGAACATGCCATTCTCCCGTGCTGTGCACCGCATCATGCGGTCCAATTCCGACCCGTGCAACCGCCGGAAGGCTTTGCGGGTTCAACCTCTCGCCGAAGACCCGCATAGGCGGGCATTATGACAAAGGGGTGAGACGATGCGGCTCGACGATTATGACAACAATATCGATGTCGGCGAGGCGCAGTCGGGCGGCGGCTTCGGTGGCGGTGGCGGCGGATTGCTGTTCGGCCTGTTGCCGCTGATCGGCAGCCGCTTCGGATGCGGCGGCATCGTCGTCGTGCTCATCATCCTGGCGGTGGTCGGCATGAACCCGCTTGGCCTGCTCACCGGCGGTGGTGGCGGCGGCAATGCCCCGGTCACGCGGTCTGCGGACTCGACCTCCGGCCAGAGCGTCCGCCAGATTTGCGAAGCCTCGCCCGAGCGCCGCGACACCTGCCGCGCGTTCAGCAGTGCCGACAATACGTGGGAAAAGATCTTCGCGGAGTCGGGGCAGCGTTTCCAGGCACCCGGCCTGCGCTTCTTCAAGCCCGATGCGAACAGCGTCCAGTCGGGTTGCGGCGTGGCGCAGTCGGCGGTCGGCCCCTTCTATTGCCCGACCGATCGCAAGATCTATCTCGACACCAATTTCTTCAACGAGCTGGCCAACCGCTTCGGCGCGAAGGGCGATTTCGCGCGCTATTATGTCGTCGCACATGAGTTCGGCCATCATATCCAGACGCTGCTCGGCACGTCGGACAAGGTGCACCAGGCGCAGCAGGCGGCGGGTCAGGCCGAGGGCAATGCCCTGTCGGTGCGGCTGGAGTTGCAGGCGGACTGTTATGCGGGCGTCTGGGCCGCGAAGAACCGCGACCGGCTGGAGCCCGGCGATGTCGAGGAAGGCATGACCGCCGCCCGCGCCATCGGTGACGACACGCTCCAGCGCGAAGCCAAGGGCCGGGTGGTGCCGGACAGCTTCACGCACGGCACCTCCGAACAGCGGATGCGCTGGCTGCGGCGGGGCATGGAGACGGGCGATCCGGCGCAGTGCGATACGTTTTCGGGCACGATCTGAGCGAGTGAAATGCTCCCCCTCCCGCAAGCGGGAGGGGGTCGGGGGGAGGGCTAGGAGTCTCACCGAGCCCGTCGCTTGTGGCCTTTCCCTCCCCCTCCCCCAGCCCCTCCCGCCTGCGGGAGGGGAGTGAGACAGGATGCGGCGGCGATTTCGGGAAAGAGCCAGTCCCCGGCTATCGATAGATATCAAGCCATACTACGCCACCCCATACTCCCCCTCCCGCAAGCGGGAGGGGGTCGGGGGGAGGGTCAGGAGTCTCACCGAGCCCGTCGCTTGTGGCCTTTCCCTCCCCCAGCCCCTCCCGCCTGCGGGAGGGGAGTGAGACAGGATGCGGCGGCGATTTCGGTGTATTTATCCGGCAATTGTCTCCGATCTGCATAGCGCGGAACCCCGCCGCAGATGCACCCCCTCCCGCAGGCGGGAGGGGGCCGGGGGGAGGACCGGAGGTCTCACCGAGACTATCCTCCGCGCCCCGCCCCTTACAGCTTCACCAGCATCTTGCCCTTGTTACCGCCGGTGAACAGCGCCAGGAACGCCTCGGGCGTCCGGTCCAGTCCCTCGAACACCGTCTCCTCGCGCTTGAGCTGGCCGTCCTTCAGCATCCCGGCCATGTCGCGGTAGAATCCCGGCTGATCCTTGAAGTCGCTGACGATGAAGCCCTGAATCCGCACGCGGTTGCCGATCAGCCGCGCGAGATATTTCAGGCTCGTCGGCTTGGCGTCGTTATAGACGTCGATCATGCCGCAGATCGCAAAGCGCGCATTGGGCTTGGCATGGGCCAGCGCGGCATCCAGATGATCGCCGCCGACATTGTCGAAATAGACGTCGATGCCGTCTGGCGCCGCTTCGCCGAGCGCGTCGACCACCGACTGGCCCGACTTGTAATCGATCACCGCATCCGCGCCGAGCGAGCGAACCCAGTCGCACTTTTCCGCGCCACCGGCCGATCCGATGACGGTCATGCCCTTGGCCTTGGCGATCTGGACGACCGTCGAGCCGACCGCACCGGCCGCTGCCGAGACGAACACCGTGTCGCCCGGCTTGGCCTCGGCCACCTGGAGCAGGCCGTAATAGGCGGTCATGCCCGGCATGCCGAACTGGCCCAGATAGGCCTGCGGGTCGACGCCCAGATCGGGCAACGGCTGGACATGCGCGGCCGGAAGCACCGCCTCGTCGCGCCAGCCCGCCATATGGCTGACCATCGTGCCGACCGCGATGCCGTCGGCGCGGCTTTCGACCACTTCGCCGATCGCGCCGCCCTGCATCGGCTCGCCGAGCTGGAAGGGCGGGACATAGCTCTTCGTGTCGTTCATCCGCCCGCGCATATAGGGGTCGACCGACAGCCAGCGATTGACGATCCGCACCTCGCCCTCGTTCAGGGCGGGCAGGTCGCGCTCCACCAGCGCGAAATCACCGTCAACGGGCGTGCCCTTGGGGCGGGCCGCCAGGGTCCAAGCCTTCATCATCATATCCTTTTCATCATCTGGATCGGACATGGGAAAAGGCCCGGGTGATGTCCACCCGAGCCCTCCAAGAAAAGTCACCAGTCGGTGACGTTTTTCTTTATCAATAACCCCGGCTGGTGTTCGAGGTGCTGCCCGACGTGGCGCTGGTGGTCGTGCCGGTGCCGGTCGTGGTGCCGGTGGCCGACGTCGTACCCGTCGTGCTGCTGTTATTCTGTGCCGAGCTGGTCGTACCGGTCGCACTCTGGCCGTAGCCGCTCGATTGGCCGCCCATGCCGGTCTGGCCGTAGCGATTGGCCTGACCGTAGCGGTCGTTTTCACGGGTGTTGTCGCCGAACATGGCGCGCGCATTTTCCTCATCGCGCCACTGGGCCTTGGCTTCCTCGGCGGTCTTGGTCAGCGTGACCTTGTCCTCGACGGACTTCAGCCAGCGCGACGGGATCGAGTGGTGCTGGCCGCCCGCATCCTTGTCGTTCTTGGTCAGCAGGATGCGGTCGCCGCGCACCTTGTCGACGGTGCCGACATGGCTGCCGTCCGAACCGACGACTTCCTGATGCTCCTTCACCTTGGGCAGAAGGCCGCGCTGGCCTTCGCGCTCGGTGCGCCAGCTCGAGAATTCGTTCTGGAACTTGGTGCGGTTCTCGCTGCGATATTCGTCATAATCGCGGTCGAGCGCGGCGATCTGGCCCGAGCGCCAGTGGTTATAGTCATGGTCCTGCTGGGCGTAATAGCGCTCGTCCATGCGCGCGTCCGCCTCACGGCGACGCTCCGCTTCCTCGTCGCCGAACCACGAGCGGACCTCGTCCCCGGCGCGCGCGAAGAATCCGCGATCCTCATAGTCATAGCCCTGCGGCTGGCGCCCATAGTCGCGGCCCGACGGCTGCTGGCGACCATAGTCCGAACGGCCATAGTCCGAGCGACCATAATCACGGCGCCCCTGGCGGTCGTCGCGGCCATAACGGTCGCCGGTATAGCCATAGCCACGCGACGAATCGCCATAGCTCGACGCGCTGCGATAGCCTTCACGGCCGGTGTCGCGGTCATAACGATTCTCGCCGCCGCGATAGGCACCGTATTGGCCCGAACGGCCTTCACCGTAACGGCCTTCATTCTGGCGGCCGCCGAAATCCTGGCGCGACGCGTTGTAGCTGTCGCGGTCATAACCCTGACGGCCATAGCCCTGATTGCCGTAATCGCGCGCGCCATAGCCACGACGGCTGTCGTTGCGGCTGTCGTTCCGGTCGTCGTCATACGCGCCTGCCGCTTCATAGTCGCGGGCGCTGGAATAGGTGTAGTCGCGCCCCGAGCCGTAGTCCCGGCCATAGTCGAAGTCGCGGTCGCCACGATTGGCGTCGCGGGAATAGCGGTCGTAAGCCATCCTAAACCCTCCTGAAATTCGATCCTGCGGGGGCCGACGCCGCTCGTCCGGCGGGCCGTGCCTTCCGGGTGTTTCAATGAGGCACGTCAAGACATGTTCCGTTGGCGACGTGCCAGCCGCGACGGACGGAGTGATGCGAAAGGCCGAAAGCAGGCCAATTTTTTTGAGCCCGCCCGTCAAAGCGGTGTTGCGTCGCCCCGAATCACGGGTTAATGGCGTCGCTCCCGACCATGGTCGGGTTACGGGGCGGGGCTGTAGCTCAGATGGGAGAGCGCTGCAATCGCACTGCAGAGGTCAGGGGTTCGATTCCCCTCAGCTCCACCACCCCGCCTTCCCTTCCATCGCCGACACCCGCGAACGCCTTTGGTGCGTTGTCCATGCGATGATTCCCGATCCGATTCCCGCCGCCACGCTGATCCTGATGCGCGAAGGCACAGGCCCCGAAGCGTATCCCGAAATCCTGATGGTCGAGCGTGGTGCGACACTGGCCTTTCTGGGCGGTGCGATGGTGTTTCCGGGCGGGCGGGTCGATCCGGGCGATCATGCGCTGGTCCCCGCCGAGGCCCCCGACCGGGACGAAGCCGCCGCCCGCATCGCCGCGATCCGGGAGACGATCGAAGAGGTGGGCCTGGGCGTCGGCCTGTCGCCCTCCCCCAATGCGACGACCCTGCCCCGCCTGCGCGCGACCATGGCGGCGGGACGATCCTTTGCCGAGGCCCTTGCCGATCATGACCTGACGATCGACCCACAGGCGCTGACCCCCTTTGCCCGCTGGTGCCCCGAACATGTGCCGGTCCGCCGCTTCGATGCCCGTTTCTATCTGGCGGCGGTCGCGCGGGAGGCGTCCAACCCCGCGATCGACGGTTCGGAAACGGTCGGCGCGCTCTGGATGACCGCCCGCGACGCGCTGACCCAGGCGGACAGCGGTGCGATCCGCATCATTTTCCCCACGCGCCGGACGCTGGAACGATTGGCGCTCTACCGCGATTTCGCTTCGGCCACCGCCGACGCGCGGGCCTGGCCGATCCGACGGATCATTCCTTTTCAGGTGGAGCGTGACGGCGTGCCATTTCTGTGCATCCCCGACGATCTGGGTTATCCGATCACGGCGGAACCCGTCGCCAGCGCAAGACGCGGCTGATGCGGGCTGTCCGGCGATGGACGACCGTACTCATCGGGATCGTCGCCATGGCGATGCTCGCGCTGCTGCTATGGGGCTGGGCGCGGCGTCACCCTCAGGACGTGCCCTGGGTGCCGCTCGATCTGGGCCAGCCGGTAGGAATGTTCACTGGGCGCAAGCTGACCGCGCTGACCCAGGAGAGGACGCAATGCCTCGGGCTGCTCGACCGGGCGGGTATCCGCTACACCGCGCTGCCCACCCGGTCAGACGGCGCGCAATGCGGCTATGACGATGCGGTACGTTTCACGGCGGGCGGGGCCAGGATCATCGGCTATCGCCCCGCAACACTGGGCATGTCTTGCCCGGTCGCGGCCTCGCTGGCCTTATGGGAATGGGATGCGGTCCAGCCCGCCGCACGCGAACTGCTGGGCAGCGAGGTCGTCGCGATCGATCATCTGGGCAGCTATAATTGCCGCCGGATCAGCGGCCGCAGCACCAGCGACTGGAGCGAGCACGCCCGCGCCAATGCGGTTGATATCGCGGCCTTTCGCCTGAAGGACGGGCGGCGGATCAGCGTGCTGCGCGACTGGAAGGACCAGGGGGCGAAGGGGCAGTTCCTGCGCCGGGTCCGCGACCAGGCGTGCGACCTGTTCGCGACCACGTTATCGCCGGATTACAATGCCGCGCATGCCGACCATTTCCATCTCGATCAGGCCTATCGCGGGTCGATGGGCTGGCGTGCGTGTCGGTAAGGAACAAGCGGACGATGGCGGCGCCCCCCGGCCCCGCCATCGCACGGCATCAGTTGGCCAGCGACGTGCCGTTCGTGTCGACCTTCTCGACCCAGTGGGGGAAGAAGGCGGGCTGACGGCTCGACCAGCCCGCCGCGGTCGCCGCCGCTTCGCTGATCGACTGGAGCAGCTGCCGCCGCAATTCGGGATGCAGATGCGGCAGGGCCGCCGCCGCGCAGAAAATCGAAGGCAGCCATGGGCGCACCTCGGCCCCGACCAGCCGCTCATAGAGGAACCGGAAAGCCGAGAAGCTGGTCAGCCGCCCCTGCCCCAGGTCGAAAGCCGCGATCGTGACGAACGGGGCCATGAACGGCTCCAGCGACTCCAGGCCGCTATCGACCGGGATCAGGTGCCGGATTTCCGGCAGATTGCGGTACAGCCGGGCCTGGGCGCGGATGCTCGCCGCCTCGACCACGTCACGCGACCAGCGCGTCATCGCATCCTCACGGTCCAGCCCGATATCGAGCGACCGGCGGATATAACGCTGCGTCGCCGCCGCAAAGCCTGCAAATTCCTTCATTTCCGCCAAGGTCATCGCGCCTTCGGCCGGTCTGCTCCTCGATCCCATATCATCACCCCGCCCAATCGAAACTGACCCGATCATCATGCGCGCATTTGGTTAACGCAACGCTGAACGAGCCGGGCCAGACGAACATGAAAAGCACCGCGCCGCAACATAGATTGCGACGAACCGCCATAGGAGCAATCAATTTTCCGGGATACGCCGAACCCCGACATATTCGGCAAGTTTGTTGCGAGCGCGCAACGGCGGGTGATTTTCATAGGGAAGAAGCCGGGGAGAGGCCCATGTCTGGCCCTCGCCCCCGGTCATGCGGTGCGGGTCAGCGATCCTCTTCGGTATAACCCGACGACTCGGCCGGGCCATCGCGGCCGGGCTGGGTGATCGAGGGCGGATCACTGGCGTCCATCGATTCGTCCAGGCTCTCGTCGAGCTGGGCGTCGACATCCTGCGGGTTCTTCTGCAGGTCCTCGGTGATGGCGGGATCCTGCCCGGCATCCTGTTCGGGGGGACGCGGGCGGTTGCCCTGCTCGGCCTGCTCGCCGCCCGGCGCGACCGAGACGCTGTCCAGCGCGCGATCGTCGATGCTGTCGTTCATGTCACTTCCCCATCATAGTGGACCGGATCAACGAGCCAGATCGGACAAGCGTTCCTGCGCCGATCCGTCCAACCGCCGCACCTTCACCCGTTGATCGCAAAGCTGCGCCTCGCCGAACACGGTCATGAAGGCGATGTCGGTCGCATCGCGGCCGACGCACACCCGCGCGATCTCGTCGGCCTGCGCCATGCCGGTCGCGTCGACCAGATGCCAGCCGCCCTCCAGCCACAGTTCGGCCACCGCATGGAAGTCGGGCGGATCGACGCCGGGCGCATAGGCGGCGACGCAGCGTGCCGGAATTTCCGCCGCGCGGGCCAGCGCGACCAGCAAATGGGTATAGTCGCGACACACCCCGCTGCGCGATCCGAAGGTGTCGAGCGCGGTCGTGACGCCGCTCGACCCGCCCGACTGATAGGTCATGCGCGTCGCCACCCAATCGGCCAGAGCCGCCGCCATCGCTCCGCCTGACAGCCCCGCGAAACGCTGGCGGACGAAGCCCTCCAGCCGGTCGGACTCGCAGTAACGGCTGGGCAGCATATAGGGGATCAGCTCACCGGGCAGCCCGCGCGCCGGGGTCGCCGCCAGCCGCTCCAGCCGGACGACCGGCCGTTCGACCGCGACCACTGCTTCATAACGGGCGAGCAGGCCGTGATCGGCGCGCACCCAGCAACGTTGCCCGATTCCATCCTCGCCGCGCACCGCCGCGACCGGATGATCGGACCAGATGGTCAGCGACTGATGCTCCAGCCGCTGGTCGGGCGTCGCCGCCACCTCGATCTGGAGCAGGATATCGGCCGGTTGCTTCAGAACATAGTCGAGCGTCACGTCGATCGACAGGCGCATGGCCGCATCCCCTTCGCATGAAAAAAGGCCCGGCGGATATGCCGCCGGGCCTTCTGGATCTGTTCTGTCGACCCGATCAGTCGCGGCTGGAGCCGGTCAGACGCAGGATGAACATGAACATGTTGATGAAGTCGAGATACAGGCTCAGCGCCGACATGATGACCACCCGGTCCTGCATCGACGTGCCGCGCACCTCGTAATACATCGACTTGGTACGCTGCGTGTCATAGGCGGTCAGGCCGGCGAACAGCAGAACGCCGACGAAGCTGATGACCAGGCCCATCGTCCCCGACTGGAGGAAGATGTTGATGACGCTGGCGACGATCAGGCCGACCAGGCCGATGATCAGGAAGGTGCCGAACGCCGACAGGTCACGCTTGGTGGTGTAGCCATAGAGGCTCAGCGCCGCGAAGCCCGCCGCGGTGGCGAAGAAGGCACCCGCGATCGAACCGCCGCTATACACCAGGAAGATGGTCGACAGCGACAGCCCCATGACGACCGCAAACGCCCAGAAGAGCAGCTGCATCGTCGAGGTCTTCATGCGGTTCACGCCCATGCTTAGCGCGAACACGAAGCCCAGCGGCGCGAACATGATGACGTAGCGAAGCGCGCCGCCGTTCAGGAAGACCTGCGCGGCCATGCTGTCGCGACCACCCCATGCGAAGAGCAGCGCGACGATACCCGTCAGCAGCACGCCCGACGTCATGTAGTTATAGACGGACAGCATGTACGAACGCAGACCCGCATCATAGGCGGTCGAGCCCGTGGTGGCTGTGGTACCGAACGGCGCGGCGCTCGGCCGTGGATCAGACCAGTTTGCCATGGTGAACTATTGCTCCTTTGCCCGGCCATATGCCGGTTAGGCCAAATATCGCTCTGTTGGGGACGCTTTTCAAGCGGAGGAGGTTCCCGCGAACGCGACGGAATGCGATAGACATATTTTGTCATGGTTCGTCTGTTCGTCGCGCTCCGCCCACCGCCCGCCATTCGCGACCTGCTCGCCGATGCGATGGACGGCGTTCCCCAAGCCCGCTGGCAGGATGACGACCAGTTGCACCTGACCCTGCGCTTTATCGGCAAGGTGGACCGCCCGGTGGCGGAGGATATCGCCGCCGCGCTGGGCCAGGTTCGCGCCCCCGCCCCCATGGTGCGGATTTCCGGCGTCGGCACGTTCGATCGCAAGGGGCGGGTCGACACGCTCTGGGCGGGCGTCACGCCGCACGACGCGCTGGCCCATCTCCATCGCAAGGTCGACCAGGCCTGTGTCCGTGCGGGTCTGTCGCCCGAGGCGCGCGCCTATCTGCCGCATGTCACGCTGGCCCGCCTGCCCGGCTCGGCGGGACGCGCGCCCGAGATCGAAGGGTGGCGTGCGGTCCATGCGGGCCTGTCCAGCGAGCCTTTCACCATGGGCCATCTGGTCCTCTACCAAAGCCATCTGGGCCATGGCGGCGCATCCTATGAACCCGTGATGCGTTGGCCGCTTGAAACCGGCGGGTAACACGCCGCAACTATGCGTATCGAACAGGGAGCTTGCGTCATGAAATATCTCACGCTGTTGGCCATCGGCACCGCCGCGCTGGGCCTGGGGGCCTGCGACCAGACGAAGATGGAAACGGGCTCTCCCACCCCGAACGGCGCCAGCGCGACCGCGAGCCTGCGGACCGGCACCGGTGGGGATGCGGGCCGCGCCACCGCGACCGAAGTCGCCGGGGGACTGCGCATCACCCTCGACGCGATGAACGTGCCGGCGGGCATGCACGGCGTCCATGTCCACACCGTCGGCCGCTGCGACGCGCCGGACTTCACCACCGCGGGCGGCCACTGGAACCCGACGCAGCGCCAGCATGGCAGCATGAACCCGCAGGGGCCGCATGAGGGCGACATGCCCAACATGACCGTTGGCAATGACGGACGCGGGACGCTGGGTGTGGTGTTGCCGGGCGCGACCATGGCGGGGCTGCTGGATGCCGACGGCTCGGCGATCGTGATCCACGCCGCCGCCGACGATCTGAAGACCGACCCCAGCGGCAATAGCGGCGGCCGCATCGCCTGCGGCGTGTTCCAGGCCAACTGAACGGCATGTCCACACCCCTGCCGATACGCGCCTTTGGCGGCTTCCTGTTCGACATGGACGGGACGATCCTGAGTTCCATCGCGTCGGCCGAGCGTGCCTGGACCGTCTGGGCGAAGCGGCAGGGGCTGGACGTGGAAGCGTTCCTGCCGACCATCCACGGCGTCCAGTCGGTCGAGACGATCCGGCGGCTGAACCTGCCCGGTATCGATCCGGTGGCCGAGGCGCATGCGCTGACCGAGGCGGAGATGCTGGACGTCGACGATGTGGTGCCGATCGGTGGCGCGGCGGCATTCCTGGCCGCCCTGCCCCCCGATCGCTGGGCCATCGTGACCTCCGCACCGAGGCGGCTGGCGGAGGTGCGGCTGAAGGCGGCGGGGTTGCCTTTACCCGGCGTGTTCGTGACGGCGGAGGATGCGGAGCGGAGCAAGCCCGCGCCCGACGGCTTCCTGCTGGGCGCGAAACGGCTGGGCGTCGCGCCAGAGGAATGCCTGGCCTTCGAGGACGCCCCCGCTGGGATCGCTGCGGCCGAAGCGGCAGGGATGACGGTGGTGGTGATTACCGAGACGCATCGTGGGGTGATGGATACCGCCCATGCGACGGTCGGGGATTATCGCGACCTGGCGGTGGAGTGGGACGGCGCCAGCCTGAAGCTGGACCACCGGGTTTAGGCCACGGCTGTAACCCGGTGGAGGCCGGGATCGAGTTACGATGCGGTTTCGTCGGCAGGGACCTTTGCCTCCCACATGGCGGCGCCCCGCAATCTCAACCGGGAAGAAACTGGACCCCGGCCTTCGCCGGGGAACAGGTGTCAAAAGCCCTTACCCCCAACCTCCGTTCAGCCTGAGCGAAGTCGAAGGAATGGCCACCGCCCCCCCCGTTAAACCGTAAAGCTCTCTCCGCACCCGCACGCGCCCTTGGCGTTGGGGTTCTGGAACACGAACCCCGCGGTGAAGTCGTCCTCGACCCAATCCATGGTCGATCCGATCAGGTACAGGATCGATCCGCCATCGACGAACAAGGTGCCGCCCGGTGTGTCGATCTTCTCGTCGAACGCCTTGGCCTCGGTCACGTAATCGACCGAATAGGCCAGTCCCGAACACCCCCGGCGCGGCGTGGACAGCTTCACCCCGATCGCCCCCTCCGGCGCGCGCGCCATCAGTTCGGCGATCCGCGCCTCGGCGGAGGGGGTCAGGTTCAGCGCGGCGGGGCGCGGGCGCAGGGTGGTGGCCATGGTCAGAGCATCCCCAGTTCGAGCTTGGCGTCGTCCGACATCTTCTGCGGGTCCCAGGGCGGGTCCCAGACAAGGTTGACGTCCGCCGTCGCGATCCCCGGCACCGCCGAGACGCGCAGTTCGACCTCACCCGGCATCGACTCGGCGACCGGGCAGTGCGGGGTGGTCAGCGTCATGGTGACGACCGCATGGCCGCCCTCGGTCACCTCGACGCCATAGATCAGACCCAGGTCATAAATGTTGACCGGGATTTCGGGGTCGAAAATATCCTTCAGCGCGTCGATGATGCCATCATACAGCGCGCCGCCCGGCTGGGTCGGATCGTCGGCGGTCGGCTTTTGCGAGAGGAAGCCCGAGAGATAGTCGCGCTGGCGCTCCGCCCCAGCTTCCGTCGCCGGTGTCTCGACGACATCCTGCACACGCGCCTTGGGCGGCTGCGCCACGCTGTCGACCTCTTCGATTCTATAATCGCTCATCCGAAAATCCTCGTGACCCGCCGGACGCCATCCACCAGCGCCGCGACGTCATCGGGTCCGTTATACACGCCGAAGCTCGCCCGCGCGGTGGCGGGCAGGCCGAGCGCGTCCATCAGCGGCTGGGCGCAATGATGGCCTGCGCGGATTGCCACCCGGCTCTCGTCCAATATGGTGCCGATGTCGTGGGGATGAACCCCCTCGACCGCGAAACTGACGATTCCGGCCGAGTCCTCAGGCCCCAGCAGCCGCACCGAGTTGATCGCCGACAGCCCTTCCCGCGCCTGCGCGACCAGCGCCGCCTCATGCGCATGGATCGCGTCCAGCCCGATGGCCGACACATAGTCGATCGCGGCATGAAGCCCCAGCGCGCCGACGATATGCGGCGTCCCCGCCTCGAACCGGCCGGGTGGCGGGGCATAGGTCGTCTTCTCGAAGCTCACCCGGTCGATCATCGACCCGCCGCCCTGATAGGGCGGCATCGCCTCCAGCAATTCGGGGCGCGCCCACAGCACGCCGATGCCGGTCGGACCGTAAAGCTTGTGGCCCGAGAAGACGTAGAAGTCGCAATCCAGCGCCTTCACATCGACCGCGATACGCGGCACCGCCTGGCAGCCGTCGAGCAGGATCTTCGCGCCCACACCATGCGCCAGATCGGCCGCGCGATGCCCGTCGAGGACCGAGCCCAGCACGTTCGACACATGGCCCAGCGCCACCAGCTTGTGCGCTGGGCTGAGTATCCGCGCCATCGCGTCCAAGTCGATACGGTGATCGGCGGTCAGCGGCAGCACGTCGATCGCCACGCCCAACCGCTCGGCGACCATCTGCCACGGCACGATGTTGGAATGATGCTCCAGCATCGACAGCATGATGCGGTCGCCCGCCTTCAGGTTGGTCGCCGCCCAGCACTGCGCGACCAAGTTGATCCCCTCGGTCGCGCCGCGCGTGAAGACGATCTCGTTCGCCGACCCCGCGCCGATGAACCGTGCCGTCGCCTCGCGCGCCTTCTCATAGGCCACCGTCATATCGGCCGAACGCTGATAGACGCCGCGATGCACGGTGGCATAGCTCGTGTCATAGGCGCGGGTGATCGCGTCGATCACGGCTTGCGGCTTCTGCGCGGTCGCGGCGGTGTCGAGATAGGCCCAACCATCCGGGATCGCCGGAAAATCCGCCACCCGGTCGAGAGGCGCGGCGCTCGTCAAAGCGCCGCCTCCAGCCAGGCGTCGGCATCCCCCGCAAAGGCTTCGCGCACCACCTCGTTGCCGATCCGATCGATCGCATCCGCCACGAAGGCGCGGGTCAGCAGCGCCTGCGCACGCGGCTTCGGGATGCCACGGCTCTGCATATAGAACAGCGCTTTGGCATCCAGCTCGCCCACCGTCGCGCCATGCGCGCACTTCACGTCATCGGCGAAGATTTCCAGCTCGGGTTTCAGGTTCACCGTTGCCGTCCGCTGGAGCAGCAGGCCGCGCAAGCTCTGCTCGCCATCGGTCTTCTGCGCGTCGCGCGCCACTTCGACCCGCGCGGCGAGGCTTGCCTGGCTGCGATCGGCGGCAACCGCGCGCCACAGCTGATGGCTCTGGCCGTTGAGTGCGGCATGGCGGAGGGCCACCGCGCACTCCTGCTTCAACTCGCCCTTGGTCAGCAGCGCGCCGCCGAACTCGGCATAGGCGCCGTCGCCGGTCTGGGTGATGCCGCCGTCGATCCGCACGCCCATGGTTCCGGCAGCCAGGAATGTCGCGGTCAGGCTCGCGCCCTCGCCCAGCTCGGCTTCTTCGCGCAGCGACACGAAGCCGTCATCCTGCAACAAACGCACCGCCCGCATCAGCCGCGCCGATGCCGCCAGTTTCACCCGCGTCAGCCGGTTGGTCCAGCCGCGCCCGACATAGGTCTCATAGACCTGCGCCGCCGCATCCTCGGCCAGCACGATCTCGGCGGGCAGATGGTTGGCCGCGCCGCTGGCGACATGGACGATCTGCACCGGCTCTGCGACCGCATCGCGCTCAAGCCGCAGCGACCAGCCGCGCCCCAGCGCCTGCCGTCCCAGCGGATGATCGCTGGCGTCGATCTGGGTCAGCTGCACCGGGCCGAGGTTGCTGGCGCTTTCATCCAGCACCCCGTCCACGAACAGCAACCGCGCGCCGGGAAGGTCGAGGAAGCGATCCGCCCCCGCCACCGGCACCGCCCGCTCGCTTTCGGCCGCGCGGCGAAGCGCGTCGATATCCGCCCAGCGCCACGCCTCTTCGCGGGTCGAGGGGAGTTCCAGCGTGGTCGTCACGCCGCCGCTCCCTCGACGCCCACATAGCCTTCACGCTCCAGTTCGAGCGCGAGTTCGGGGCCGCCCGAACGCACGATGCGGCCATCGGCCAGCACATGCACCCGGTCGGGCTGCACATAGTCGAGCAGCCGCTGATAATGGGTGATGAGCAGCACCGCCTTGTCGGGCGCGCGCATGATCCGGTTGATGCCGTCGCCGACGATTCGCAATGCGTCGATGTCGAGGCCGGAGTCCGTTTCGTCCAGGATCGCGAACTTGGGGTTCAGGATGCCCATCTGGACCATTTCGTTGCGCTTCTTCTCGCCGCCCGAGAAGCCGACATTGACCGGACGCTTGAGCATGTCCTGATTCAGTCCCAACCCATCGGCCTGCGCGCGGGCGAGCTTCAGGAATTCGCCACCCGACAGCGGCTTTTCGCCGCGCTGGCCGCGCTGCGCATTCAGGCTTTCGCGCAGGAACTGGACGTTGGACACGCCGGGAATCTCGACCGGATACTGGAAGCCCAAGAACAGCCCGGCGGCGGCGCGCTCGTTCGGCTCCAGTTCGAGCAGGTCGACGCCGTTAAATGTCACCGAACCCTCGGTCACTTCATACCCCGGACGCCCACCCAGCACATAGCCCAGCGTCGACTTGCCCGCGCCGTTCGGCCCCATGATCGCATGGACTTCGCCCGCATTCACCTCGAGCGTCAGGCCCTTGAGGATCGGCTTGCCGTCGATTTCGGCGTGGAGGTTTTCAATTTTCAGCATTGTCATAGCCCTTCTAGCCCCTCCCCTTCAGGGAAGGGGTTGGGGTGGGGCGCCCGCCGCGCGGGCATCGCTTGCAGCGTGCCGAGCAGGTGCGCCAATACACCCTCGATATTGTGCATCACATCAGTATTGCCGATGTGAACGACCCTAAAACCCAATTCCGCAAGTGCCGCATCGCGCCGAACATCCCGCTGTGCATCGGCATGGGTTTCGCCATCGACCTCAACGATCAAGCCCGGTGCCGGGCAGAGAAAGTCGGCGATATAGCTGCCGATCACGGCCTGCCGACGGAATTTGAAACCGCCCAGTTGCGACCGCGAAAGACGCGCCCAGATTCGTTTTTCCGGCTCGGTCGGTTCACGACGCATCGTGCGAGCATAGCCCGACAAACGGTCGAGCGCCCCTGCGGACATGCCCCACCCCCGGCCCCTCCCCTGAAGGGGAGGGGTGTCGTGGCGTCGGGCGTCGTCGCGCGGCGTCAGTGTCACCCGACCGACCCCTCCAGCGAAATCCCCAGCAGCTTCTGCGCCTCGACCGCGAACTCCATCGGGAGTTGCTGCAAGACCTCGCGTGCAAAGCCGTTGACGATCAGCGCGACCGCCGCTTCCTGATCCAGACCACGGCTCATTGCATAGAACAGCTGGTCTTCGCTGATCTTGCTGGTCGTCGCCTCATGCTCGATCTGCGCGCTGGGGTTCTTCACCTCGATATAGGGCACGGTGTGTGCGCCGCACTGGTCGCCCAGCAGCAGGCTGTCGCACTGGGTGAAATTGCGGACATTCTCGGCGGTCGCGGCCACACGAACCAGCCCGCGATAGGTGTTGTCCGAACGCCCAGCCGAAATCCCCTTCGACACGATGGTGGACCGCGTGTTCTTGCCGAGATGGATCATCTTGGTGCCGGTATCGGCCTGCTGGCGGTTGTTCGTCACCGCGACCGAGTAGAACTCGCCCACCGAGCCGTCGCCCGCCAGCACGCAGGACGGGTATTTCCACGTCACCGCCGAGCCGGTTTCGACCTGCGTCCACGACACCTTGCTGTTCTTGCCCTGGCACAGCGCGCGCTTGGTGACGAAATTGTAGATGCCGCCGACGCCATTCTCGTCGCCCGGATACCAGTTCTGGACGGTCGAATATTTGATCTCGGCATCGTCCAGCGCGACCAGCTCGACCACTGCGGCGTGCAGCTGGTTCTCGTCGCGCATCGGCGCGGTGCAGCCTTCGAGATAGGAGACATAGGCCCCCTTGTCCGCCACGATCAGCGTGCGCTCGAACTGGCCGGTATTCTCGGCGTTAATGCGGAAATAGGTCGACAGCTCCATCGGGCAGCGAACACCCTCGGGAATGTAGACGAACGTCCCGTCCGAGAAGACCGCCGAGTTGAGCGTCGCGAAATAATTATCCCGCTGCGGCACAACCTTGCCCAGCCACTTGCGGACCAGATCGGGATATTCCTTGATCGCCTCGCTGATCGAACGGAAGATCACGCCCGCCGCTTCCAGTTCCTTGCGGAAGGTGGTCGCGACCGAGACGCTGTCGAACACCGCGTCGACCGCAACCTTGCGAGCACCCTCGACGCCCGCGAGCACTTCCTGCTCGGCGATCGGGATGCCCAGCTTCTCGTAGGTCCGGCGAATCTCGGGATCGAGCTCGTCCAGCGACGCGATCGTCTTCTTCTGCTTGGGCTCCGCGTAATAATACGCGTCCTGATAGTCGATCGGCGGGATGTTCAGCTTGGCCCAGTCCGGCGTCTCCAGCGACTGCCACAGGCGAAACGCCTTCAGCCGCCAGTCAAGCATCCATTCGGGCTCGCCCTTCTTGGCCGAGATATAGCGAACCGTATCCTCGCTCAGCCCCTTGGGCGCGAAGTCCTGCTCGATGTCGGTGGCGAAGCCCCACTCGTACTTCTTGTTGGCGGCGGCGAGCGCCTCTGCATTCTTCGTGGCCATCAGGCGAATACCCCCGGACGCGGGGACGCGTCCATCACTTGCGATTCAACAGGATCGGCGGCGAGCGTCGCGAGCGTCACCCCGGAAAAGGCGGCGCGTACCGCCTGATTGACGACATGCCAATGCGGCCGGACTCGGCACTGCATTTCCAGGCCACAGTCATGCGCGGCACCATCGACGCACGCGGTCAGCGCGATCGGGCCGTCCACCGCCTCGACGATATCGGCCAGGCTGATCGTGTCCGCATCGCGGGCGAGGCGGATACCGCCGCCGGTGCCGCGCGTACTCTCGATCAGGCCCGCGCCCGCCAGACGGCTGACCAGCTTCTGGGCGGTAGGCAAAGGCACCCCCGTCTGCCCCGCCAGCAAGGTCGCGTTGCTCCGCCCGCCTACGCCTTCGCGCGCGGCGGCGGTCATCATCACGACCGCATAATCGGCGAGGCTGGAAAGGCGCATGGACTCCCAATCGGATGGATTTGATCCGATTGGCAAATGGGCGCGAGGGGGCGGTTCGTCAACCGGGTTTCGGTGCGGGAATTTCGATGGGTGTGAGTGAGGGGGACTCACTCTCTTCTTAAGCACCTCCCGCAGGCGAGTTTCAGGTCGGTCATGCTCCCAGCATGACCTAAACGATGCGGGGCATCGTTTACCTGAAACTGGGTTTGGGGAGGGCACGAGGTCTCACAGAGCCCGTAGCTCGTGGCCTTGCCCTCCCCCATCCCGCTTGCGGGAGGGGCGTGAGTCTCAAGAGCGTGGGGTTTTACCGCCCGATCAGGCCTTGCGCGATTTCGTCCGCGACGTCCGAGGCCGGATGGCCGGTTTCGGCCGAGCGCTGCCACACCTGTTCCAGACGCTCGGGGATCTTGGCGATGCGCGCCATGACCTCGGCCTCGTCGCCCTGGCCCAGATATTCCAGGCCGACATTGATGATGCCGCCTGCATTGATGACGTAATCGGGCGCATAGAGGATGCCCGCCTCCGCCACGCGCGCGCCGTCCTCGCGGGTCGCCAGCTGGTTGTTCGCGCCACCCGCGACGACCTTGGCCTTCAGCCGCTGGATCGAATCGGCGGTCAAGACCGCGCCCAGCGCATTGGGGCTGACCAGATCGACATCGGCGAACAGGATCTCGTCGGCCGGGGCGACGCTAGCGCCCAGTTCGGCCGCCATCTGTTCGGCGCGCGCCCGGTTGACGTCGGCGATGGTCAGGACCGCACCGTCCTTGGCCAGCAGCTTGGCCAGGCCACCGCCGACCGAGCCGACGCCCTGGATCGCGACGCGCACGCCCTTCATGTCGGTCGCGCCCAGACCGCGCTTGGCGGCGGCCTTCACGCCCAGATAGACGCCGTGCGCGGTATAGGGACCGGGGTCGCCGCCCGCCGCACCGCTCGCCACCGGCAGGCCGGAGACATAACGGGTCTGGGTCGCAATGACCTTCATCCGCTCCTCGGACATACCGACGTCTTCGGCCGTCACGTAACGACCGCCGAGCGACTCGACCGCACGGCCGAACGCCTCGAGCTGCGCGGCGGTGATGACGTCGCCGGGCTTCGCCGCCAGGACCACGCCCTTGCCGCCGCCCAGCGCCAGACCCGCCATCGCGTTCTTGTAGCTCATGCCGCGCGACAGGCGCAGCGCATCGGTGATGGCGAGCGCAGGCGTGGCATAGTGCCAGAAGCGCGCGCCGCCCGCCGCCGGGCCGAGATGCGTCGAGTGCACGGCGATGACCGCCTGCAGACCCGAAGCGGGATCGGTGAACAGGTGCACGCCTTCATGCGCGTCGAAATCGGGAAAGCCCCAGTCCGTCATGCTCGTCCTTCGGTCCGACAAAAGCGGAACCGGACCGAGACTTTCGACCCGGCCACCCTATCGGTGAGGATTGAGGGGGGACACGGGCGCGAAAGGGGCCGGTGCCGTGGCCAGGATATGGCCGGAGAAGAATGGGGCGACCGACGGGACTTGAACCCGCAACTTCCGGCATCACAAGCCGGCGCTCTAACCAATTGAACTACGGTCGCCGCGAAGGCTTGCGCCCCTAAACGGGATCACCCGCTTTCGTCAAGCGGTCAAAATCGTCCTTCTGCCGAAAGTCGATATCCGCCCCCTGTCCCGGCCACGAAACCCAGCTGCTCCAACTTCGCTGCCGCCGCCGGATCGCCGGGCGTCAGGACCAGATCGGCGGTGTAGCGGCCATCGGGACGGATGCGCAGGTTGACGCCCTCCGCACCACCCTGCCCCGTCATCGGCAGGAGGAGCGCGCCCGCCTCGCACCGCGCGGTGCCCATCATCGTCGGCGGCAGCGGCAAGCCGCCCGCCTCGCCCGCCACGGTCGCACGGACGCGGCCCGCCGCTTCCTCGCACACGCCATCACGGAAGCGGACGGTCACATCCTCCAGCGCCAGCGTCGTCACCGGCAGCGGGGCAAAGAGCGTCGCGGCGGGCAAGGAGGCGGTGACGCCGTCGATGCCCATGGCGTGGCGGCTGACCGTCGCGGACCCGGCGATCGGACGGCCATCGGCGCCCGCTCCCTCGAACGCCAGCTTCGCCCGCCCGACCAGCAGGGCGAGCGGCGACAGCGACACGCGGAGATCACCCAGCGCCACCGCGCCGAACCGCGCCTCGATCATGCTGCCGCCCCAGATCGTGCCGCCGACCCGGCGCGCGCTCAACCCCTGATCGGCGAGACCCGTTGCGCCGAGCGCCAGCCGCATCGGCAGGAAGACGATCAGCGCCACGGTCAGCATGGCGGCGAACAACACCAAGGGCCGCGTGGTCATCCGCAACCGCATCACGACACCCGCGTCCGCAGGATAAGGGCGACACCGACCGTCCGGTCGCCATTGTCGGTCAATGTCGCCTGCTCGACCAGCACGCCGCCCCGCTCCAGCCGTGCCAGCCACGGCGTCAGCGCGGATGGCCGCGCCGAGGCGATCTGCGCGCGCACCCGGCCGGGGCCGTCCTCGGTCAGCGCCGAAAGGCCGAAGCCCACCTGCTCCGCCGACAGACGCACCGTGTCGGCCAGCGTGCCCGAAAGGGCCGGCGGACGGCGGCGACGCTGGTTCAGCTCGGCCGCGATGGCTTGCGCCTCGCCCAGCCGGATCACCGCATCGGCGTGGCGTTCCCGCGCACTCGACAGGCCGTCGTCCAGCGGGCGCAACAGGCCGCCCCATAGGAGCGTCACGACCAGTAGTGCCCCCATGACCAGCAGCAGCCGCTTCTCACGAAGGCTGCGCCCATCGAACCAGAGTTTCAGCGCCTTCATCGTGCGCGCACCGTGAATTCTCCCGTGATTCGGCCGTTCGCCGCGACGAAGGTGCTGGGCTGAACGGTAAAGCCCTCCGCCTCGATCGCGCGCTTCAGGTCGGTGGCCAGCGCCTCGCGATCGACCGCGACACCCAAACGGATGTCGCCGCTGGGCTGAAAGTCGAGGGCGGTCAGCTCGGTGCCGGGCACCGCGCGCACGGCCGCGAACACCGCCGCCGCCGTCCGGCTGAACCCCTGGCCCGGCCCGCGCAACCCCGACAGTCGCTCGGTCAGCTGGCGATCGGCATCGACCAACGTCTCGCCGCGCGGCAGGGCGGTGCGGGCGACCTGCTCGATCTTCGCCTCGGTCGCGTCGGCGGCGAAACTGTATTTGGTCCAGCGCACGAAATCGATCGCCAGCGTGGCGACGACGATGGCGACGCCCAGCCATGCCAGCCGCTTGACCAGCCGCCAGTCGATCGAAAAGCCCCGCCGCCGCGCAAAAATTCCCTGCCGCAGGTCGAGCGCGGGCACCGCCGCCACCGCGCCCAGCGCGGCCGCGACCGCCGCATCATCCAGATCGTCGAGCGGCGCGTCACCCGTGACGATCTCGGTCAAGCCCGGCTCGTCGGCAAAGCCCGACGCGCGCCCGCGGACCACGCCCTGCCCGGCCAAATGCCCACGCACATACCCCTCGTCAGGACGCGGCAGCAGCAGCGGTGCGGGCACGACGGCGACCGGATCGACCCCCGCCGCGCCCAGCCGCGCCAGCCAACCCGCCATCGCCCCGCGATTGACGATGCCGATCGGGCGGCTGCCTGCCTCGTCCTCACCCACCGCGACGTGCAGTTCGTCCATCGGCGCGGCGCTCACCTCGGCGGCGAGCAGGCGCGCCGCGGCGGCGGCCTGGGCGGTCGAGCGGGCAGGAATCTCGGCCCAGTGCAGCGACACCGCATCGGCGGGCGCGACCGCGATGATCTCGCCATCACCCTGCGGCAGGCCGTCTCCGGCGGCGGCGACGCGCTCGTCCTCGATCCGCATCCAGCGATAGTCGCCGCCCTCGCCCGGCGGCAGGAACAGGAGGTTGGTCGCACTCATCACTCTTCCCCCCAAATCCGTGCCACCAGGCGCGGCGGCTGTCGCGTGGCGTCGACCAGCGCCCGCTCCTGCACCGTCACGCTGCCCAGACCGACATCGATCCGCAAGTTGAACCAGCGCGTCGTCACCGCCACGCCGCCGCCCCCGCTCGCCCCCGGTATCTGCGCCCAGAAGGCACCGGCGTCGGCATAGCCTTGCGGCGGGCGGCGCAAAAGGGCCTGGGCGATGGCGGGGGGCGAAATCGTATCGACCTGCGCCATGGCGACCAGGGGCGCCTGTTCGGGGGCCAGCGTGTTGATGTTGACGCTCGTCGGCTTCGCCTCGGGCAAGGTGCAGAGCCAGGGGCGAAGCTGGGCATAAAGCTCGGGTGTGACGCCGCTGACCATGCGCAGCTCGCTGACATCCGCCATCATCGCGCCGCCGGTCCGATAGGACGGATCGCGCGCCAGATAGATGGGGTCCTCCGCGCCGCCCCCTTGCGGGTTCTGGTCGCTGTCGATCCAGTCGGACGCGGCGGTCGCGACCTGCTGCGCGACCTGGCCGGGCACGTTCAGCAGCCGCATCAGCTTGGCGAAATGCGCGACCTCGACCGCATTGCCGACCAGCATGCCGGGCTGGCCGGGCAGGTCCTGCACCAGGCCGTTGAGGTTGAAGCAATTGCCCCCGTCCGTCACCCGCGCGACCGCGCTGCCCCCGCCCGCGATATCGCCCAACGGCAATGCGAAGGGCCGGTCACTCCATCCGCCGAGCAGCGACACCTTGCCCTGGGCGCGTTCCAGCAGGTCGCCGATGCGGATGATCGCCAGCGCCTCGGCCGCATAGGCGAAACCGCGCGCCTGCTCGATCGCGACCGCATTGCCGCCCAGCCGGGTCGACAGGCGCAGCTTTTCCAGCGCGGTGGCGGCCAGCACCGCGATCACGGCAACCAGGATCAGGACGGTCAGCAGCGCGGCCCCGCGCTCGCCCGCTGGCGGCAGCGGTCTAGCCATTGGGTGTCGGCGTCGGGCTGGGAGACG
The DNA here is from genome assembly GCF_001970915.1 of Sphingomonas sp. Sph1(2015). NCBI lineage: Bacteria > Pseudomonadati > Pseudomonadota > Alphaproteobacteria > Sphingomonadales > Sphingomonadaceae > Sphingomonas > Sphingomonas sp. Sph1(2015). The sequence goes on along the minus strand of NZ_MQUI01000015.1, from coordinate 19,968 downwards.
GACCGGGCTGGGGCATCACGGCCGTACCGACATAGCCGGTGCCGACCAGGAACAGCTGGCGATAGATCATGCCGTCGTCGCGCACGATCGTGACCTCGGCCGCCTGCGGCAGGGCGACGCCCGGCTGCCCCTGCCACTGGTCGAGCCACGCGCCGTTGAAGCGGTAACGCAGATGCAACTCGCGGACATGGTCCATCAGCGCGGCGGGCTCCATCGGTGCGGCTCCGTCGAGCAGCGGCCAGGCGACCCGCTCCAGCACGTTGCCGTTCAGGCGATAGGCGACCTTCTGCACCGAAGGCCGCGCCGCATTGTCGAGGTTGCTCCAGCCGCCCCGCACCAGCCGCATCGCATCCGGCCCGGCGACCATGGCGGGGGTCAGGACGCCGCCCTCGTCGCGCGTCGGCCGGTCGACCGCCTGCGCCAGATCGGCCGACAGGATCGCGGTCGTGCGGCTGACCGCCGCCATCGCGTCGAGCTTCTGCCCCGTCACCCCCTGCACCCGGACGCTGAGCGACAGGATCGCCACGGCAGCGGCGGCCAGCATCGCGAAGATGAGCAGCGCCACCATGACCTCGACCAGGGTGAAGCCCTGTTCCCCCGTTCCCCCGCGCAGGCGGGGGTCCGGTGCTCGCTCCGTTGGCAATCTGTGGCTCGATTGGCCCGCCCGACCGACAGCGGAAGGAACCGGCCCCCCGCCTGCGCGGGGGAACAGATGGGTCGACACGCCCGTCACGACACCGACACCCCGACCGACGGCGCGGCCATGGGCGGGCGGACCATCGTCATCCGCCCGACGACGCGGCCCCCCGGATTCGTCACCGCCACGTCGATCCGCACGACCCGCACATCGCCCGTGCCGCTGACGATCCGCGTCCATTTCCAGCTGCGCCCGCCATTCACCTCCGCGCCCGTCGTCCGGCCCAGCGCGGGCGCCTGCGGGTCGGTGACGGCCGAAACGGCGATGTTGCGCGCGACCATCTGCGCCACGACGGTCTCGTCCAGGGTCGAGGCTCCCCGGATCGTCGCACTCTCCAGCCGCACCAGCGCCATCGCCGCCAGGCTGAACACCGCCAGCGCGACCATGATCTCGATCAGGGTGAAGCCATCCTCCCCGGCACGGGGAGGGGGACCATCCACAGGATGGTGGAGGGGGATCGCCGCAAGGGTCGACTCATGAGGAAGCCCCCCTCCGTCAGCGCTTTGCGCTGCCACCTCCCCGTGCCGGGGAGGATAAAAATGCTCCTTACCCATCGACACGCACCGTGCCGTCCGCGCCGATCCGCACGATGCTGCTCGCCCGCTCCCGCGTCAGGCGCAGTTCGACCGGGCGGTCCGCCAGCCCCGTCACGTCGAAGGTGATCCGCACCCGGCCGCTCGCATCGGGAATCACCGCCTGGGTGCCGTCTTCCCACTGGGCGACGCGCAGGGGCTTGGCGGTCATCGGGCTCCACGCGCCATTCGCCCGCCGGTCGAAACCATAACCGCCGCGCGTGACCCATATGCTCACCGGCGACGCCTCGACCACCGCCACGTCATGCGCGGCGCGGACGCGGGCGGCGAACTTCAACGCCTCGTCGGTGACGCGGCCCCGCCGGTCGGGCAGCGACAGCACCGCCACCGCCGAGGCCAGGCCGATCACGGTGATGACGATCATCAGTTCGACCAGGGTGAAGCCGTTGGCCCATGCACGTCGACTTCGCTCAGTGCGAACGGAGGTCGGGACCAGACCTCCCCCCCCGTTCAGCCTGAGCGAAGTCGAAGGCCACGTTCCGCGCCCTCCATGCAGGCCGCGCCCGCCACCGTCACCGGTATCCAGGCGGGCAGCCCGCGTCACTTATCCCAGTTGCCGATATCCGCATTGACCCCTTCGCCGCCTTCCTTGCCGTCGGCGCCATAGGTCCAGATATCCGCCTCGCCATGCTGGCCGGGCGAGGCATAGAGATAGGGGCGGCCCCAGGGATCGTCGGGCAGCTTCTTCAGATAGCCGCCCTTCTGATAGCGAGACGGATCGGCCAGCCCGGCGGGCATCGACACCAGCGCGGGCAGCCCCTGCGCCGTAGTCGGGAAGGTCAGGTTCTGGAGCTTGTACATCTCCAGCCCCGTCTCGATGTTCGAGATATCGGCCTTGGCCTTCTGGATCTTGGCGGTGTCGCCCGACGGCAGCACGTTCAGCGCCACGATCGTCGCCAGCAGGCCGATGATGACGATGACAACCATCAGCTCGACCAGGGTAAAGCCGTTCGCCGGACGCTTGCGGCGGATCCGCCGGGGATTGGGGGTACGCATGGACATGTCCTCTCGACTCATTGTCCCGCCAGCGTGTTGAGCTGGAGGATCGGCAGCAGGATGGATAGCACGATGGTGGCGACCACGCCGCCCATTACGACGATGATCGCCGGCTCCAGCAGCGACAAAGCGGTGGCGGTGAAGCGGTCGAATTCGCGCTCCAGATAATCGGCGGCGCGCTCCAGCATCTCGTCCAGCCGCCCCGCCGCCTCGCCGCTGGCGGCCAGATAGGTGAGCAAGGGCGGGAAGACCCCGGCGCGCCGCATCGCGGCGGACAGGCTGCCGCCGCCCCGGATCGCATCGACGATCGCGTCGGACGCCACGCGCAACCGGCGGTTATGGATGGTCCCGGCGGTCAACGTCAGCCCTTCGAGAAGCGGCAACCGGCTCGCCACCATCGTCCCCAGCGTGCGCGCCATCCGCGCCGCGTGCAGGTCGCGCAACAACCGGCCGAGCAGCGGCAGCTTCAGCAGCCAGCTGTCGAAGGACAGCCGGATCGACGGCACCTTCAGCGCGCGCCAGAACCCGACGCCGCCGAGCACGACGATCCCCGCCATCAGCCACCACCAGCCGACCAGCAGGTCCGATACGGTGATGACCATGCGCGTCAGGAAGGGCAGCTCCTGCCCGACCGTATCGAACTGTTCGACCACCTGCGGCACGACGAACATCATCAGCGCGGTGACGACGCCCATCGCCACGACCGCCAGGATCGTCGGATAGGCGAGCGCGGTGATCAGCTTGCCGCGAATCTCCGCCTGCCGTTCGAGCAACGCCGCCAGCCGTTCGAGGATGGTCGGCAGCGTGCCCGAACTCTCCCCCGCCGCGACCATCGCACGGTAGAGGGGCGGGAAGCTCTTGGGCTCGCGCGCCATCGCATCGGCCAGACGACGCCCTTCGGTGACGCCCTGATGCACGGTCGCGACGATAGCGCGCACCCGCTCCTGCTCGGTCTGGCGGGTAATCGTGCGAAGGCTTTCCTCCAGCGGCGAGACGCGGTTGAGCGTGGCGAGCTGGCGGGTGAAGAGCGTCAGCTGCTTGACCGACATGCGCGCGCGGCCGAGCTTCAGTCCGAAGAGCGGCCGCCGCTCGGCGGTGTCGCCGCTACCGGGCTTGACCGACACGACATAAAGCCGCTGCTTCTCCAGCGCGGCGCGGGCGGCGTCGGCGGTTTCGGCCGGGATAAAGCCCCGCTTCTCCGTGCCCCTGGTGTCGATGGCGACATAGTCGAACCCGGCCATGTCAGTGCCCTGCCATCTCAACGGCGACCACCCCGACGAAGGTCGGGGTCCAGTCGCGATACTGATTCAGAAGCGGGGTATCGGATGGAAATTTTTTCTCACGCGGAGACGCGGAGACGCGGAGAGATAATGAGTTCGCGCAGAGGCGCAAAGGACGCAGAGAGGGCATACCCGCCGCGCCAGCGGCCCTCTTGCTTCTGTCAGTTATAGATGCAGTGCGCTGCCGCGCACGAGACACCTCTGCGCCCTCCGCGCCTCTGCGCGAACAGAAACTTCTTCTCCACGTCTTCGCGTCTCCGCGTGAACTTAGGGCCTCGGGACGGCCGACCATGACCAACCACCAACGGCACGGCAACTGGACCCCGGCCTTCGCCGGGGTGGTGCATAGTGGTTGGGCAGTATACACCCCCCTCACCCCGCGTCGGAGTCGCGGCGGGATACGCGGATGGCTTCCTCCGCCGTGGTCATGCCGTCCAGCACCAGCGCCCGCGCCACGGCGGCCAGCGGCTGTTGCCGGGCAAAGGCGTGCGCCGCGATCGCCTGTTCGTCGCCGCCTTCGTTGATCAGTCGCCGGATCGTGTCGTCGACGCGCACGGCCTCATAGACGCCGGTCCGGCCCTTATACCCGCTGCCGTTGCATTGCGGGCAGCCGATCGCCTCATACACCGTGGCATGGGCGTCGATGCCGAGTAGCGGCGCGACCGTGTTCCTGGCCTCGACCGGGCGCCGGCACGCCGGGCACAGCCGCCGCACCAGCCGCTGGGCGATCACGGCACGCAAGGTGGAGGCGAGCAGAAACGGCTCGACCTTCATGTCCCGCATCCGGGTGATCGCGCCGACCGCATCGTTGGTGTGGACCGTCGACAGGACGAGGTGTCCGGTCAGCGAGGCCTGCACCGCGATCTCGGCGGTCTCGCGGTCGCGGATTTCGCCGACCATCACCACGTCCGGGTCCTGGCGCAGGATCGCGCGCAAGCCCGCCGCGAAGGTCAACCCGACCTTGGCATTGACCTGGGTCTGGCCGACGCCCTCGACCGCATATTCGACCGGGTCCTCGACGGTCAGGATATTGCGGCTGCCGTCGTTGAGCAGGCGCAAGGCCGCATAGAGGCTGGTCGTCTTGCCCGAGCCGGTCGGGCCGGTGACGAGGATGATGCCGTTGGGCTCGCTCAACGCCTCGCGCAGCAGGGCGTACATGGCCGGGTTCATACCCAGCGCGTCGAGGTCGATACCCGCATTCTCCTTGTCGAGGATACGCAGCACCACGCGCTCCCCGGCCCGGCTCGGCAGGGTCGAGACACGCACGTCGAGCAGCTTGCCGCCCAGGGTCAGCGCCATGCGCCCGTCCTGCGGCACGCGCCGCTCGGCGATGTCGAGCCGGGCCATGACCTTGATGCGGCTGACCACCACCGGCGCGACATGCGGCGGCATCCTGAGCGTCTCGCGCAGCACGCCGTCGATCCGCATCCGCACGACGAGGCCGGTCTCGTACGGCTCGATATGGATGTCCGACACGCCGTTGCGCGCGGCGTCGGCGATGATGCCGTTGATGAGCCGGATGGCGGGCGCGTCGTCGGCCGTGTCGAGCAGGTCCTCGGCGGTCGGGATGCCGTCGGCCAGCATGTCCAGCTCGTCGCCCATGCCCACCGCCGCGATCGCGGTCGCCTGTCCGTCCATCGCATAGGCGTCGGACAACAGCCGGTCGAAGGCAGGACCTTCCACCCGCGCGATGGCGAAGGGGCGACCGATATGACGGCGCAGCTCGATCAGTGCGCGCGGGTCGGCGCCTTCGCGCAGGGCGATGGTCAGCGGGTCGGCGGTGTGGACGACCGTGCCGAACTTACGCGCAAAGGCATAAGGAATGGTCAGCGGGGCGACCAGTTCCAGCGCTTCGTCGGGCGTGGGGAGCGGGAGAGCGGGTGGCTCTCCCCCATCCCCTTCCGCCTGCGGGAGGGGCGTGCCCAGCGGCAGGGGGACGGTGTCCCCCGTGGTGATAGGCTGCTCGTCGTCAGTCACGGCGCTTGATCGGTTCGACCGACTTGGCGACGGGAACCGCGATGCGCGGGTCCTCGATATTGCCGGGCATCGGCGCGTGCGGGATCGGCGGCGCGGCGTTCATATAGTCGCGGACCAGTTCGTCGATCGAGGGTTCGACGCCGGGCTGGGCATAGCCCTGGAGCTGGCGGAGATAGCCGTAGCGCTGTTCGGTGACGCGGCGGCTGTCCTCGGGCGTGCGCAAGATGGTCGGGCGGATGAAGACCATCAGGTTCGTCTTCGACCGGCTGCGCGCCTTGGACCGGAACAGCGCGCCCAGCCCCGGAATGTCGCCGAGCAACGGAATCTTCTCGATCGTCCGCCGCTCGTTATCGTCGAGCAGGCCGCCGATGACGGTGATCTGGCCGTCGTCGGGGGTGAACACATTCTCGAACGCGCGCTTGTTCAGGATCAGCTCGCTATTGTTGCTCGACACGGGTCCGGCGATCGAGCTGACCTCCAGGCGGACATAGAGTTTCAGCGAGCCGCCCGCATTGACCTGCGGCTTCACGTCCAGCTGGATGCCGACATTCTGGCGCTGCACGGTGCGGAAGGCATTGTCGAAATTGGGAGACAATGCCTGGCCGGTCGTGATCGGGATTTCCTGACCGACCAGGCTGTGCGCCTGCTGGTTGTCCAGCGTGATGATGTGCGGGACCTGGAGCAGGTTGGAGGTGGTGTCGCTCTTCACCGCGTTGATGATCGCGCCGAACACCGTGTCGCCGATCTTGCCGCCCCAGCCCGCAAAGCCGCCCGTCGTACCGAGGATCGACTGCACCGCCGACTGGGTCAGCTGGCTATAGGCCTGGTTGGGGACATTGGTCGTGGTGCGCGTGCCATCGGGTGCAACGACGGTGGTCGTGGTCCCGCCGATGGTGTTCGCGCCCACCGCGCCCGCAATCTGGAGGATGTTGGGCGCGGTATTGCCATAGGTCGAGGCGGCGAACGCGCCACCCGACAGGCTGCCGAGCAGGAACTGCGCGCCCAGCCGCCGCGCGGTCTGGTCGGACACCTCGGCGACGATCGCCTCGATCAGCACCTGCTCGCGGCGCACGTCGAGCTGGCGGATGACCTCGCCGATCTGGCGCTGGATATCCGCAGGCCCGGCGATGACGATCGCGTTCGCGCCGGTGAAGCGGGTCACGACCGCCGCGGTGCGCCCCCCTTGCGTGCTGATCGCGGGCTGCTGGCCATTCTGCCCGCCCGCGCCGGGTGCGCTCGCAGTCTGGGGCTGGGCCACCGGCTGGATACGCTGGGCGATGGAAGCGCCCGCGGCCGATCCCGCCTGGGCATTGGTCTGGGTGAAGCTGCCCCGCGACAGGGTGGTCTCCTGCACCGGATCGGGCGTCTGGCCGACCAGTTGCTGGAGTACGGGCAGCAGTTGCTCGGCATCGGCGTTTTCGAGGAAGACGACGCGGATTTCGGTGCCGCTCTTGGCCTTGTTGTCCAGATCGATCGCGACCTGGGCGAAGCGCGCCACGCTCGACGGATCGCCGCGCAGCGCGATCGAGTTGGAACTGTCGATGGCGACGACCGACACGCCGGTTGAGCCTTGCGCGGGCGCACCGCCCTGCCCGCCGCCGCCCGCCAGCGTCTGAAGCGCGGTCGCGATCTCCCGCGCGCCCGCATTGCGCAGCGCGATGACGCGGGTCGAGGCGTTGTCGGCATCGATCCGGCGCACGACTTCGCGGATGCGGCGGATATTGTCGGCGAAGTCCACCACGACCAGGCTGTTGCCGCCGCGATTGGCCGTGACCGATCCTTGTGCGCTGACCAGCGGGCGCACGGTTTCCAGCGCGCTGTTCGCGTCGATCGCGCGCAGGCGAATGATCTCGGTCACATAGGAATTGCGGTTCGCGCCGCCCACGCCGATCCGGCTGGGCTGCGACGCGGCATTGTCCACCGGCTGCACCCGGAACGCCCCGCCAGAGGTCGGCACCGCGACCAGCCCATTGGAGCGCAGGGTGGACAGGAAAATCTCGAAATATTCGGACCGGGACAGCGGCCGGTCGGTCACGACCGTCACCTTGCCGTTGACCCGGCTGTCGATGATGAAGGTCCGCCCCGTCACCTTGGCGGCATCGGCGATGAAGGCGCGGATATCGGCATCGCGGACGTTGAGCGTGGTCTGGGCGTGTGCGCCTGCGGCCAATGCCAGCGCCAGGACCGAACCGAGGATGAGTTTCTTCATGGCCGTGGTGCCGCAATCTGAAGGGAGAGCGGCAGCGTCTGATCGCCCCGCTCGACCGTGATGGAAAGAGAACCGCCCTGTGCGAAGTCCGCCGCCAGACGGTCAAGATCGCCCGGCCCCGTCACCGGACGCCCGCCGAGCGCGGTGACGATATCGCCCTCGCGAAGCCCCGCCGCGCGGAACGCCGCACCCGAGCCCTGCGACCGGACGGCCAGGCCCGACACCCGCCCGCCGTCGAGCCGTGGGATAAAGCCGATATCGCTGCGCAACTGCGCGATCGCCACGCCGCCCGCCGGGGGAACCGATCCGGGCGCTTGCACGGACGGCGCACCGGGAGCGGATGCTCCGGCGGCGGCGGGCGGCGCATCGGACTGGTCGAGATACAAATCCTCGGTCGCGCCGCCGCGATCGATGGTGATATGGTCGAAGGCGACGGCCTTCAGCGTGACCCCGGGCTGGATCTCCTCGCCGACCGACACCGAGCGCTGCACCCCATCCGGCCCGGCCAGGATCGCCGAGCCGCGCCCCGATGCCTCGTCCAGCCGGGTGCCGAACAGCGTCAGTTGCAGCGTGGTGACGGCGGCGGGGGCGGCCTGCTGCCCCTGCAAGCGGAAGAACGGGTCGAATCCCTCCAATATGGCCGATGTCGACCCGGCAATGGCAGGCGCCAGCGGCCGCCACTCGCCCAGCGGCGAGACGGGCGTGACGATCACCCATAGCAGCCGCGCGCCCTGAACGGCGAGGACCGCCATCAGCGCCAGTTCGGCCACCGAATAGACATTCACGACCGGCAGGCGTCGCAACCAGCGACGTCCGCGCGCGTCGAGCCTCAACCGCATGAAACCCACCCCGTACGCATTTTCGGGCTCTAGGCATGGCATGTTACAGCACGGCGTCAAAGCCCTGAAACATGTTCGTCATATCCGTTTCACGGGAACCGCCGGATACGAACCTGATCCTGCGTGGATTATGGGCGGGCGTCATCCCGTGGGCTTCGACTTCGGTCAGCCTGAACGGCTGTCGGTATAAGACCCCCAATTCCCCCACCACCGTTCAGGCTGAGCGAAGTCGAGGCCCACGCCCCTCCCGCACCAAAAACGAAAAGGCCGCCACCCGGACACTCCCGGATGACGGCCCCCTGCATACCCCAAAAATCAGAAGGTCGTGCTGATCCCCAGCGAGAACACACGACCCAGATTATACCGGTTCAAATACACGAACCGGCCATTACCGAAATCCTGCCGCTCATTGTAGCGCGTGCGGGTCAGGTTGCGGGCCTCGGCCTTCAGTTCGAACTTGCCGCCCATCAACTCGAAGCCCTGGCGCGCCACGAGGTCGAGGCGGATGCCGGGCACTTCGACGATGTCGGGCTGGAAACCCGTACCCGACAGGTTGGACGGGCCGCGATTGGTCACGCGGTTGCTGGCATAGTTGAACAGCAGCGTGATCTGCGACAGCGCCGCCGTATCCTCGACCCCCAGTTGCAGATTGACCAGATGGTCCGACTGGCCGGTCAGCGACGCGCCGTCGCGGAACAGCAGCCGCGCCGGGCCGAAGCCCGAGGCGCAGCCTGCCAGCCCCGGCGAGCCCTGCGCCGCCGCCGGGTTGGGCACGCAGGACGCGTCCGCGTTGATCTTCGACTTGGTGTAGGTGTAGTTCGCGATCGCGACGAGGCGACGAGTGGCGAAGAAGTCGCCGATCCCGGCCAGCGGCACATATTTCTGCAGCTCGACTTCCGCGCCGTACAGGGTCGCCGAAGGCAGATAGGTAAAGCCCGTCTGCAACCGATCGTCCGCGCCGGTATAGAAACCGACCTGCTCGATCGGATTCTTGATCCGCTTGTAGAAGCCCGCCAGGGTGAAGCGCTGGTCGCGCGCGTAGAACCATTCGTAGCGCGCTTCGAGGTTCCACAACTCGCTGTCGCGCAGGTTCGGATTACCGAAGAACAGGCGATCCGAGTCCGGGTCGCGGAACTGCTGCGGCGCCAATTCGCGGAACTGCGGTCGCGAGATGGTCTTGGCGCCGCTCGCGCGCAGCTGCATGTCGGCGGCGAAATTCCAGGTCAGCGTGCCCGCGGGGAGGAAGTAATCGTTCTTCAGCCGCGTCGTCGCGCTCTGCACCGGGGTCACCGTCTCGACCGCCGTCTCGTAGCGGACACCCGCCACCGCGCGCAGGCCGTTGGCGACCTCCGCCTCGGCCTGGACGTAACCGGCATGGACGTTCAGCTTGGCGTCGTACGCATAGGCACCGGCTTGCGTCGAGAATTGCAGCTGGAGCGTACAGGCCCCCTGCCCGCGCAACGGACAGGCATTGTTGATGACGTCCGGGCTCAACAGGTAATCGGGGCGGTAGAGATTGTACGGAAAGCCCGGTGCGGTGCCCGCCCCGTCGCTGGTCTGGTAGTTGAACTGGATACGGCTCGAATAGCGGTCGGTGCCCTGGTAGAAATAGCCGGTGCTCAGCGTGATCGGGCGATCGCCATCGATCTTGTAGGAAAGGTCCGCCTGGCCGGTCCACAGATTTTCGTTCAGTTCCGAGAAGATGATCGAGGCGAAGGGCGTGAAGCGCTGCGTCACCTGATAGGCGCCGTTGCACTGGAAACCGCCCGCACCATTCGCGCCGTCATAGCTGATAGGCAGGCCGGTGGTCGTGCGGCCCGAGCACAGATAGTCGAACTGGCGCTCATAGGGCGCGTTGCGCTTCGAATTGGCGAAGGCGCCGCGCGCGTCGAACTTCAACGCGTCGGTCAGCTTGAACTCGCCGACCAGCTGGCTTTCGATCAGCTGGCGCTCGAACCAGTTGGTGTTCTGCTGGAAGCGAAGCCCGCTGGCATTGTTGTAGACCTCCGCCGCCGAGCCGCGCGCCTGCTTCAGCGTGTCGTGGATATAGACGTTGGTCCAGCGCACCGTATTGTCACCGAACTCATAGCCCAGGCCGACCAGCGCGTTGGCGACGATGCGGTTGTCGGTCAGCAGCGTGCGGAAATCGTTGCGGATCGTGCCGTCCGCCGACACCGAGTCCTGCTGGATCGCCGAGCGGGTGCGGAAGGTGTTGGAGAGCGACAGCGACGAGATCACGCCCAGACGGTCGCTGCCGATGTCGAACACCGACCCCGCCGACAGCTCGCCCGACAGATTGGCGGGCAACTGGTTGTTGCGCTGGAGCAGGGTGGTCGAGGCGTTGGACAGACCCAGCACCTGCGACGCGGGGACGATGCCCGAGCCCTTACCCGCCTGCACGTCGCGCACGAATTGCGGGACGCCGCGCGTGCCGTCGTCATAGCCCAGCCAGTCGGCATCGCCGCCCGCATAGGTATAGCCCAGCTCGCTGGTCGTCGCATCGTCGGCCGCGACGGTGAAGCCGCCCGAGATGAAGTTCTTCGCCGGGATCGCCTTGGTCGTCAGGTTGATGACGCCGCCGCCGAACTCGCCGGGATAGTTGACCGAATAGGTCTTCTGGACCAGCGCCGAGCCGACGATGGTGGTCGGGAAGATGTCGAGCGGGACCGAACGGCGCAGCGGCTCAGGGCTGGGCAGCGGCGAGCCGTTGAGCAGCGACGAGGAATAGCGGTCGCCCAGACCCCGGACATAGACGAAGCCGCCACCGACGACCGACAGGCCGGTGACGCGGGTCAGCGCGCCCGCAATGTCGCCCTCGCCCGTGCGCGCGATGTCGGCGGCGGACAGGACCGAGACGATCTGCGGCGTGGCGCGGATGGTGTTGGGGATGTTGCGGCCAACCACGACGATCTCGTTGCCCGCCGTGGCATCGACGCCGGGCGCGGAAATCTCGACCGGCTCGTCCGCCGCCTGGCCGTCCTGGCCGGTCGGGGTCTGGCTCTGCGGCGTCGCCTGCCCGTCGGGGCTGGTCGCGGTGGTGCTGGTCTGCGTCGGCGCAGGCGTCGCCCCGCCCGCCGTCTGCGCCAGCAGGGCAGGCGCGACGAGTTGCGAGGTCAGCAGAAGGAGGGAGGCATAAGCGAGGCGTCGCTGCATGGCCGGGTCATCCCGTATGAATATCTTATGGAGGAAAGCCGGGGCGGCGATGTTCGCCACCCCGGCCTGCCGAGAGCGCCCGAACGGTGCCGGACGCATGGTCAGCGGGGCCTTAGCGGCCGTTGCAGCTGAAATAGACCGAGGTGAAGACCGGCGGCCCGACATCCTGCAGCGAGGAGTCGGCGGCGCGGATCGTGGTGCGGCCCGAACCCGAACCCTCGCCCGCGATCAGGTTGATACAGGCGACATTCGACGGCGCCTTCACGATGCCGTTGATGAAGGTCATGTCGGCACCGCCGCGCAGACGGATCGCGGCGGGCGCGAGCGCGGTCTGGACGAAGGTGAAGTTGGCGTAACGACCGAAGGTGCGCGGCAGCAAATCCTCGGCATTGTTCGAGTCGATCTCGGTCGAGAAGCTGTCCGCCGTCGCGCCGATCGTCCGCTGCGCCGCGATCAGGAACTGCATGAAGCCGCGATAGCCATTGTCGATGTCGAAGCCGTCATCGTCCGCGCCGGTGATCGCGATATATTTCAGGTTCGACGTGCCGCCGAAGATCTCGATGCCGTCATCGGCCGAGTTGTGACTCTGGATATGATCCAGGACCGTGCCCGAACCGGTGCCGCCCAGGGTCAGGCCCTGCAGCTCGTTGCCGTCCGAAATGGCGATGCCCGAATAGCGGATCTGGACATAGGACATCTGGCCCGACGAGTCGGTCTGGTTCGCACCGCCATAGAAGCGCCCCGTCACGCCCTCGATCGCCAGCTGGCAGGTGGTCGACGAACCCGATGCGTTGTTCGGGCCGGTGCCGGTGGCGCATACGGCGGTCGGCGCGCGGCCGAGCAGGATGATGCCGCCCCACTGGCCCTGGCTGGCGTCGGACACGCCGTTGTTCGCCAGATTCTGCTGCGAGGTGAAGACGATCGGGGCATCGCGGGTGCCGACCGCCGAAATCTTCGAGCCGCGATTGACGAGCAGCAGGTCGTTGGTCGCCTCCGACGAGTCCGCCGCGACCACGACGCCCGGCGCGATGGTCAGCGTGACGCCGGTGCCGCCGGTCGACCCCAGATCGGTGCCGACTTCGGTCTGGCCGCGCAGGCGGTACACGACACCGGCGATCTTCGGCAGCGTCAGGTCGGCGGTGATGGTCTGCGGCAGGCGGCAATAGCGCAGCGTCGGCGAGGACGAGCTGTTGGTGCCGTCATCGGTGGTGCCGGTCGGGCAGACCGAGGTCGCGGCGGCATAGGTGCCGATCGACGGAACCGCGGTGCAGCGCGCCCCCGAGCCGCCGAATTCGGCCGAGGTCGAGTTGCAGGTCCAGCCCTGGAAGGCGGTGTCCGACGGGCCGTTCAGCGCGCCGACATAGTTGGTCGAGGTGTAGAAGCTGTTCAGCGTCGACGGATCGGTCGCGGTCACCAGCGAGGTGCTGCTGGTCGGATAGATGCCGTTCAGCGCACCGCCGGTGCCGTTGACGTTGTTGTTCGTGCCTGCATTGACGATCGCCAGCTGCTCGTCGGCGGTGATCGTCACGTCGTTGACCTTGGTCACGGCGGCGAACTGCGCGGCAGTGATGTTGGCGGTCGGCGTCGCCGTGGGCGACGGGGCCGGGGTCGGCTGGGGCTGTACGATCACGACGTTGCCCGCCCCCGGCGAGGCGACGCTGTCGGCGCCACCGCATGCGGAAAGGGCGGCACAGGCCGAGCTGGTCATGAGAATGAGGCCGAAGCGCTTGAAGCTGCCCATCGCCGAAAAACTCCCGATCTTATCGTTACTAAGCCGGGCGAACGCCGCCCGATGACCGACTCAAGACAAGTCCCCCTGTCGATCCCTGCCCGGGCGTTAGGCGCGTCTCATGACGCGAAGATGCATTTTGGGAGAAACTTTCGTGACATATCCAAGTCATTTCCGTGACATCGGCACCCATCGGACAGGTCGCCACGGCCCTTCCCGAAGGCTTTATTTTTGTACGGCGCAAAGGAAGGCGCAGCTTTTGTCACCAAAGCACGTTACTGGGCGTGCGAGGTCGAGCTTCCGCACGTCCTCGGCGCCCCGTTCAGGCACTGTGTCACTACGGAATGAACGGGGCGTCCCTTGGCCCGCCAATCGAACCCCGTCACTCGAACGTCATGTCGGCGGGGATCTTCGCTTCGGCGCATCCCGTCCTTCCATGCCGACCTGATTATACTGGTCTACGCAGACTCAGGCGCGACGCGGCGCGTGCGCTCTATGGCCGCAGCTCCCCACGCAAACCCGACGACGATCGACAGCGTATCGCACAGGCCGACGCCGAACGTTCTAGGCTGTCCATGCCGGCCGGGGGAATTTGCCCGGTGCATCCGGGGCGATCGTCAGTAAGTGGCGGAGAGGGAGGGATTCGAACCCTCGGTACCGTTGCCGGTACGCCGCATTTCGAGTGCGGTGCATTCGACCACTCTGCCACCTCTCCGCGAGGACGTCCGGGCGGTGGGAAACCGCCGGGGCTGATCGATTGGAGGCGCGCTGTTAGATCAGCTTTTTGCGCATTGCAAGCGCCTAAACTTGTGCGGCGCGACAAAGACATTAAATCATGGGGCATGGACCTGACCGACACCCTCCCCCTCACCTCGCGCCTGGACGTGGAGGCTCCGATGATCGCGACCGCGCGGTTCGCGATCGGGGATGTCGTGCGGCATCGCATGTTCGATATTCGCGGCGTCATTTTCGACGTCGACCCCGTCTTCGCCAATAGCGACGAATGGTATGACGCCATTCCCGAACAGATCCGCCCGGCCAAGGACCAGCCCTTTTACCACCTGCTCGCCGAGAATGCCGAATCGAGCTATGTCGCCTATGTCAGCCAGCAGAACCTGCTGCACGACGACAGCGACGAACCGATCGAGCACCCCGCCATTGCGGGCCTGTTCACCGGCTATGCCGATGGCCGCTATCTGCTGAAGCGCGAACACCGGCATTAAGGCCTTTCGGGCATGCGGGCGGGGCCGGTCGAAGGCCCGAAAATGCGAATCCCCGGTTGACAATCCGGCCACCTTTGCCTAGCTGGCCGTTCTTTCCCGACGGGCGTTCCCGCGCGGGAGCCATGTATTTGGGAAGTGATAACAGCCATGTTCGCAGTCGTGCGCACGGGCGGCAAGCAGTATCGCGTCGCCGCCGGAGATAAGATCGTCGTCGAAAAGATCGAGGGCGAAGCCGGCGCGTCGGTGACGCTGGGTGACGTTCTGCTGGCGGGCGAAGGCTCGGAGCTGAAGGCCGTCGACGGCATCACGGTCGCCGCCGAGATCATCGCTCAGGCGAAGGCCGACAAGGTCATCGTCTTCAAGAAGCGCCGTCGCCACAACTATCGTCGTCGCAACGGCCACCGTCAGCAGCACACGATCCTGAAGATCGTGTCGGTCGGCGCCTGAATTTCAGCCGCGCCACCCCAACGAAATCCAGGAGTAGTTCGCAATGGCACATAAGAAAGCAGGCGGTTCGTCGCGTAACGGTCGTGATTCGGCCGGCCGTCGCCTTGGCGTGAAGAAGTTCGGTGGCCAGGAAGCCATCGCTGGCAACATCCTCGTGCGTCAGCGGGGCACGAAGTTCTATCCGGGTCGCAACGTGGGCATGGGCAAGGACCATACCCTGTTCGCGCTCGTCGATGGCCGCGTCGCGTTCCACGAAGGTAAGCTCGGCCGTAAATTCTGCTCGGTCGAACTGGCCGCAGCGGCCGAATAATCGGGCAACCGCGCCGGGTTGCCCACCAGGGTGACCCGGGTTCCGCGCAGGAACCAGCAAAAAAGGGAGACGGGTCACCCCGGCTCCCTTTTTTCATGCTCCCTCCACCGTTTGGGCCAGTGTCGCCGTCCCGTCATGGGCGTGTGGCAAGCGCCCGACGCGACGAGGAGTTGTCGAGTGATGTTCGCGCGGACCCCAAGATTGTTGTTACGGCCCGCCTGGCCGGAAGATGCCGCCGCCCTGACCCGGGCCATCGGCCATGAAGCCGTCGCCCGCATGGCGGCGCGTGTCCCCTATCCCTATACCATCGGCGATGCCGAACAGTGGCTGGCCCGGCCCTGCGGCCCGACCGAACCGCAATTCCTGATCACCGCGCTGGATCACGGCGGCGCGCCCGAGCTGATCGGCGGAATCGCGATCATCGCAGGCGATACAGGCCATGAACTCGGCTATTGGCTGACGCCTTCGGCCTGGGGTCGCGGCTATGCGACCGAAGCGGGCCATGCGGTCATCGCCATGGCGCGCCATGCCCTGCCCATCGCGCGACTCGGGGCGTGGCACTTCGCCGACAACCCCGCCTCGGGCCGCGTGCTGACCAAGCTCGGCTTCCGCCCCTCCGGCCACCGCATGGCCCGTGCCTCGGCCGGGCGCGACACGCTGTCGCCCAGCCTCCATTATGCGCTGGACCTGGAAGTCGAGCGAAATTCCGCGATGCCGCTGGCCGCCTGAGTGATGCGATGCCCGAATTCCTGCCCATGAAGGGAGGGATTCGGGCCTAGCAGGAACGGCCAGGTCGCTGCGTCCCCGCGCGGCGTCACCATGCTATGGCGCGGACGTGATCCCCGCCCGTCCCGATATGCGTGACAAAGTCGGCCAAAGCCCATCAATCCGATGCTGCGCCCACGTCCTTTTCGAAGGGCAAGGGGAATGGACGAGAATCGTGCGCCACAATGTCGATGGAGCGCGCGCTCGGGGCGTATCGCGATCAATTATTCTCTGCAATATCCGACCTTTGCCGCCATCCATCCAAATTCATTTTCAGCCAATCCGAGTATCGCAACCACAGGGCGCGAGTCGCAGCACCCGCCATTAGGTTACACCGTCACGCCGTCGTCATGCTCAAATCGGTCGAAACCAGAACAAGGGACCCCATCTATTGATCCACTTTGGACACTGATCTATATTATCGAGGCGAAATTGGTCGTCGATCCGACATGGTAACCGATCGATAAGAAATTCAGCGTTCTATGTCGGCAGACGTTCATTCTGCCGCAGGGAGGCAAACCTTCGGTGTCCTGTTCCATCGCCCGATCCGTGTGGCGCCGTCGTCCCCGTCTGGCCCGGCCCCTGCCGCTGCATGACCGGCGCGGCGCGGCGCTGATCGAATTCGCGCTGGTGCTACCGATCCTGCTGGCGATGCTGATGGGGATCGTCAGCTTCGGCGAGTATTTCCTGACCGCGCATCTGGTCCAGCAGGCCGCGAACGACGCCGCCCGCGCCGCATTGGCGGGCATGAGCGTCAATGAGCGCAAGGGCATCGCCATCGACACCGCCAGACGCATGATCGACTCGACCGGCATCCTGCGCAGCAGCCGAGGGCAGGTGGACGCGGTCGAGGTCGACAATATGATCACGGTGTCGATCCGCTACGACGCCACGTCCGATCCGCTGCTCAACCTGCCCTTCATTCCCTCCCCGGGGCGCACCATGACCGCCAAGGGTATCGCGATGGTCGGCGGATTGTGATGCGCAGGTTGCGGGGGGATCGGCGCGGCGCGGTGAGCATCCTGACCGCGATCATGACCATGGCGCTGATCGGCTTTTCCGCATTCGGCGTCGATGTCGGCATGCTGACCCTGTCGCAGCGCCGGTTGCAGGGCATCGCCGACCAGGCCGCTTTGGCGGCGGCCTCCTCCAGCCCCGATCGGCGCGATGAAGCGATTCGTCGTCTGCTCGCCGCCAATGGGCTGGGCGACGTGACCAGCACCATCACGCCGGGTCGCTACCGCGCGGACGCCGCGATCGCGCCGCAGGACCGATTCGTGCCGGGCGCCGATGCCGGAGCGTTGCGTGTCGCGCTCAGCCGCCCGGTCCCGCTGTTCTTCGGACGGGTGCTTACCGGGCGTAACACCGCGCCGGTGTCCGCCAGGGCGGTGGCGCGGCGGATCGACATGGCGGCCTTTTCGGTCGGCACCCGGTTGGTCAATGTGTCCGGCGGATTGCCCGGTGCGTTGCTTAACGGACTGGCGGGCAGCGACCTGTCGCTGTCGATCGGCGATTACCAGGCTCTGGTGGGCGCCCAGGTCGACCTGCTGCCCATGCTCCAGGGGCTGGGCACCAAGATCGGCCTGACGGGCGCGAGCTTCGACAGGATCCTGGCCGCCGACGTCACGCTGCCGCAGGTGCTTGGCGCCATGGCCGATGCGACCGGCAAGCCGGATGCAGCCGGCGTGTTGCGCCGGATGGCGCTGCGCGTACCGGGGTCGAGGGTCCCGCTGACCCGGCTGATCGATCTGGGACCGCTGGGCAATGCGACCAAGGCGCCGTCGCGCGACCTGATCGGGATCGACGCCTATTCGATCCTGCGCGAATCGCTGTCGGTTGCCAACGGGCAGCGACAGGTCGCGCTGAACCTGGGCGGTTCGGTCATGGGGCTGCTGTCGACCAGGATACTGGTCGCTGTCGGCGAACGCCCGGCCGGCACGCCCTGGCTGGCGGTGACACAGGACGGCTCGACCGTCGTGCGGACCGCGCAGCAACGATTCCTGATCGACACGGATATCGGCGTGCCCGTGCTCGCCAATATCCGCCTGCCGATCTTCGTCGAAACCGCGGCGGCCCAGGCCCGGTTGAGCGGTGTCTCCTGCGCCGGCCCCGCACAGACGGTGACGATCGACGCCCTGCCCTCCCCCGGCACGCTGGCCATCGCGCAGGTCGACCGGAGCCGCTTCGACGATATGAGCCGTTCGCCCATCACGGGCCAGACCGTGCTAGGCCAGGCGGTGCTGGCGCGGGTCTGGGGTTATGCCAGGCTCGATCTGGCGAGCGACAGCGCATGGCAGCAGGTCCGTTTCGACCGGGGCGACATCAGCCAGCGGACGACCAAGACGGTCACCGCCAATTCGGCGGTGCGCGGGGTCGCCGCGTCGCTGATCCGGCAGGTGACGTTGCGGCTGGAGGGGTTCGACCTGTCGGGGCTGACCGGGATCGTCGGGGCGGCGCTGACGCCGGTCGCCCCCATACTCGACACGCTGATCGGCGATCTGACCGGGTTGCTGGGCTTGCATGTCGGCCAGGCGGATGTGACGGTCAACGGCGTGCGATGCGGCGCGGCCACGCTGGTCGCCTGATCGTCCCCGCCATAAAAGGCCGGGCTGGTCAGTCGGCGCGGTCAGCGGTAAAGGCGACGCCATGCATTTTCTCGATCAGGCCAAGATTTTCGTCCGTTCCGGCGCGGGCGGCCCCGGCGCCGTATCCTTCCGCCGTGAAAAGTTCATCGAATATGGCGGCCCCGACGGCGGCAACGGCGGCAAGGGCGGCGACATCGTCTTCGAGGCCGTCGCAGGCCTGAACACCCTGATCGACTTTCGCTATACCCAGCATTTCCGGGCGCCGCGCGGGCATGGCGGGTCGGGTTCGAACCGCACCGGCGGCGGCGGCGACGATCTGGTCATCAAGGTGCCGGTCGGCACCCAGGTCCTGTCCGAGGACAAGGAGGAGGTGCTGCTCGACTTCACCAAGGTCGGCCAGCGCGAGGTGTTCCTGCGCGGTGGCGACGGCGGGCGCGGCAACGCCACCTACAAGACCTCGACCAACCGCGCGCCGCGCCAGCACGGCACCGGCTGGCCCAGCGAGGAGGCCTGGGTCTGGCTGCGCCTGAAGCTGCTGGCCGATGCTGGGCTTGTCGGCCTGCCCAATGCGGGCAAGTCGACCTTCATCAATGCCGTGACCAACGCGCAGGCCAAGGTCGGCGCCTATGCCTTCACCACCACCCGGCCGCAGCTGGGCGTGGTGCGGCATCGCGAGCGTGAGTTCGTGGTCGCCGACATTCCCGGCCTGATCGAAGGGGCCGCGGACGGGGCGGGGATCGGCGACCGCTTTCTGGGGCATATCGAGCGGTGCCGCGTGCTGCTGCATCTGGTCGACGCCAATGACGCGGACGTGGCCGAAAGCTACCGCATCGTGCGCGACGAGCTGGAGGCCTATGGCGCGGGCCTGATCGACAAGCCGCACATCATCGCGCTCAACAAGATCGACACGCTCGACGACGAGCTGATCGAGGCGCTGTCGGCCGAACTGGCCGAGGCGAGCGGCGCAGACGTGATCCCGCTGTCGGGCGCGGCGGGCATCGGCGTCGACTGGGTCCTCGACAAGTTGCTGGAGCAGATGGGTCCGGGGGCCGATGCGGTGCCGGAGAATGACCAGGGCGAGGACGAGATCACGTGGTCGCCGCTGGCCTGATGCGTCGGGCGGGCGGCTCGGTGAGACACCCTGCCCTCCCCCACCCCCTCCCGC
>NZ_MQUI01000145.1:0-251 GCF_001970915.1 Sphingomonas sp. Sph1(2015) | reverse complement strand
GCGACATGCTCGCCGCGACCATGGCCGAGCTTGCGGCGCTGCGGGTCGCGGGCAAGGAAACGCAGGCGCAGATCGATGACCTGCGCGCCGAGCGGGCAGCGACCCGCGCCGAGATCGTGCGGCTGAACGCCGTCAACGACCATGCCGAGGCGGAACTGGCCCGGCTGCACGATATCATCGCCGCGCTGCGCCGGCACCGCTTCGGGGCCCGTTCCGAGAAGCTCGACGACGAGCAGTTGGAGATGGCGTTC
>NZ_MQUI01000144.1:0-255 GCF_001970915.1 Sphingomonas sp. Sph1(2015) | reverse complement strand
AGATATCTAGCGATCCGCTCCCATTGCTCATCTGTCAGCGTGCGTCTGCTCATCAACCGGCTCCTTCGCCAGCCTTGAATCAGAACCCACGGAAAAACGGAATCCTCTAAATGCAGACGCCGCCTAGGTGTTTGATCCCGGCCTTTGATGGTGCATTATCGGCGCAAGCCTGGAAGGATGCACTATGGGACAGGTTCTACACGGGAGCGCCCGGACGACAGAGGCAGTCCGTCGAGCGATACAACATAGTCAAGA
>NZ_MQUI01000143.1:0-339 GCF_001970915.1 Sphingomonas sp. Sph1(2015) | reverse complement strand
CGCAAGTTCAAGACCTACCCGATCGGCTATTTTCACATCGATATCGCCGAGGTTCAGACAGCGGAGGGCAAGCTACGCCTGTTCGTCGCGATCGACCGGACGAGCAAGTTCGCCTTCGTCGAGTTGCGCGAGCAGGCCGGCAAGATGATAGCCGCCCAGTTCCTGCGTAACCTGGTCGCGGCCGTTCCGTACACCATCCACACCGTGCTGACCGACAACGTCCTATGTCGGGAAGCAGCGGCGGGTTTTGGCCAGCAGATATCGATGCGCCGACAACCATCGGCGCGGCATGCAATCTGAGCCAGATGGCTCCCACCGTCAACGGGATCGCTCCCTGCC